>JAGWUW010000285.1 GCA_028868235.1 Betaproteobacteria bacterium
GCGGATGGCGGTGGGCGCGGTGTAGAAGATCGAGACCTTGTGGTCCTGGATCATCTTCCAGAAGCGGCCGGCATCCGGATAGGTCGGCACGCCTTCGAAAACGATTTCGGTAGCGCCGCAGGCGAGCGGACCATAGGTGATGTAGGTGTGGCCGGTGACCCAGCCGATGTCGGCCGTACACCAGAAGACGTCCGTCGGCTTGATGTCGAAGGTCCACTTCATGGTCATGATGGCGTGCAGCAGGTAGCCGCCGGTGGAGTGCACAACGCCCTTCGGCTTGCCGGTGGAACCCGAGGTGTAGAGCAGGAACAGCGGGTGTTCGGCTTCGACCCATTCCGGTTCGCAGGTTTCCGGCTGGTTGGCCAGACCGTCGTGCAGCCACTCGTCGCGGCCAGCAACCATATTGACGTCACCACCAGTGCGCTTGAAAACGATGACATTCTTGATGGAATCGCAACCGCCCATCGCGAAGGCTTCATCAGCGATCGGCTTCAGCGGGATGGCCTTGCCACCGCGGAACTGACCGTCGGAGGTAATCAGCATGACAGCGCCAGCGTCGTTGATACGATCGCGCAGCGACTGGGCCGAGAAACCGCCAAAAACGATGGAGTGCGGGGCACCGATACGGGCGCAAGCCTGCATGGCGACGATGCCTTCGATGGTCATCGGCAGGTAGATGACGACGCGATCGCCCTTCTTGACGCCCTTGGAACGCAGCAGGTTGGCCATCTTGCAGACCTTGGCCAGCAGTTCCTTGTAGGTGACCTTCGTCACTTCGCCGTTATCGGCTTCAAAGATAATGGCGACCTTGTCACCCAGACCGGCTTCAACGTTACGGTCAAGACAGTTGTAAGAAACGTTCAGCTTGCCGTCGGCAAACCACTTGAAGAACGGAGCATTGGATTCATCGAGCGTCTGGGTGAATGGGGTTTTCCAGGTGATGAACTCGCGGGCACGCTTGGCCCAGAAACCTTCATAGTCGGCTTCTGCTTCCGCGCACAGCGCCTTGTAGGCGTCCATCCCCGAAACCGCCGCATTCTTGACGATTTCGTCAGACGGATAAATAAGCTGCACGGACTCATTCGACATATTTTTCTCCTCTGCGGTACTTCGCAATTATGTTGAAACAACCGATCGGATCTCGGGCTTGCCCCCGGGACGTTTAAAGCCGCGCAAGCTGGAGAACTCCTGCTTCCCCTCGCCAGCGTTGAGGCGGCATTAGACCCGGATAATCTTACAAAGGACTTACGAAATCACGCTGCGGCGCAGCAATTAAGGAACAATTCATGACAATTGCCGTACAGCCTCAGCACAGGTGTGCCTCATGGTAAACTCTCGGTCCCCTTAAACAGCCTCCCTGATGATGAGTTCGCCAGTCAAATTTCTCGAATCGTTCATCTTTGCCAGCCGCTGGATTCAGGCTCCGCTCTATCTTGGCCTGATCGTTGCCCAAGTCGTTTACTGCTGGCTGTTCATGGTGGAACTCAGCCACTTGGTACATAGCGCCGTCGATGCGGCCCATATCAGCGAAACGGATGTCATGCTGGTTGTCCTTGGACTGATCGACGTGGTCATGATTGCCAACCTACTCGTCATGGTCATTGTCGGCGGCTATGAAACCTTCGTCTCGCGCCTTGACCTGGAAAACCACCCGGATCAGCCGGAATGGTTGTCTCACGTCAATGCCGGCGTCCTGAAGATCAAGCTATCAACCGCCATCATCGGCATCTCGTCTATCCACCTGCTGAAAAGTTTCATCAATGCCGCCAACCTGTCCGAGCACACGCTGCAGTGGCAGGTTGTCATTCATGTTGTATTCCTTTTCTCCGCCCTGGCCATGGCCCTTGTCGACAAGACCATGACCCAGACCCTTGCCCTGCAACACCAGAAAAACCACTGACCCGGAGTTGTGCATGACCGCCATCAAACAGGAAGACCTGATCCAGTCCGTCGCCGATGCCTTCCAGTACATCAGCTACTATCACCCGCTGGATTACATCAAGGCCTTGGGTGAAGCCTACGAGCGCGAGGAATCCCCCGCTGCCAAGGATGCCATCGCACAGATCCTGACCAACTCCCGCATGGCTGCCGAAGGTCATCGCCCGATCTGCCAGGACACCGGCATCGGCATGGTCTTCATTAAGGTCGGCATGCAGGTCAGCTGGCCTGATGCCACCATGAGCATCCAGGAAATGATCAATGAAGGCGTCCGCCGGGCCTATAGCAACCCGGACAATCCGCTGCGCGCTTCCGTACTGGCCGACCCAGCCGGCGCCCGCAAGAACACCAAGGACAACACCCCGGCTGTAGTGCACTTCGAAATCGTCGAAGGCCACCACGTCGAAGTGATCTGTGCAGCCAAGGGTGGCGGCTCCGAAGCCAAGTCGAAGTTTGCCATGCTCAACCCGTCTGACGACCTGGTCGACTGGGTACTGAAGAAGATCCCGGAAATGGGCGCTGGCTGGTGCCCGCCGGGCATTATCGGTATCGGCATCGGCGGCACGCCGGAAAAGGCCATGCTGCTGGCCAAGGAATCGATCATGGCACCGGTGGACATCCATGAGCTGAAGGCCCGTGGCCCGAAGAACCGTGCCGAAGAACTGCGTCTCGAACTGTACGAGAAGGTTAACGCCCTCGGCGTCGGCGCCCAGGGACTCGGCGGCTTGACCACGGTGCTCGACGTCAAGGTGCTCGACTACCCCTGCCACGCTGCCAACTTGCCGGTCGCGCTGGTTCCGAACTGTGCCGCCACTCGGCACTGCCACTTCCATCTGGATGGATCCGGTCCGGCCAAGATCGAGCCGCCGAAACTGGAAGACTGGCCGGCCGTCACGTGGACGCCGGACCTCAAGGCCGCCACCCGCGTTGACCTGAATACCCTGACCAAGGAACAAGTGGCGTCCTGGAAGCCGGGCCAGAAGCTGCTCCTCAACGGCAAGATGCTGACCGGCCGCGATGCGGCGCACAAGCGTATCGCCGACATGCTGGCCAAGGGCGAAAAGCTGCCGGTGGACTTCACCAACCGCGTCATCTACTACGTCGGCCCGGTCGATCCGGTGCGCGACGAAGTTGTCGGCCCCGCGGGTCCGACCACCGCCACCCGCATGGACAAGTTCACCCGCATGATGCTGGAACAGACCGGCCTGATCTCCATGGTCGGCAAGTCCGAGCGTGGCCCCACTGCCATCGAAGCAATCAAGGACAACAAGTCTGCTTACCTGATGGCCGTCGGCGGCGCCGCCTACCTGGTGGCCAAGGCGATCAAGTCAGCCAAGGTCGTCGGCTTTGCCGACCTGGGCATGGAAGCCATCTACGAGTTCGACGTCGAGAACATGCCGGTGACGGTGGCGGTCGATTCTTCCGGCAGCAGCGTGCACGAAACCGGCCCGAAGGAATGGCAAGTCAAGATCGGCAAAATTCCGCTCAAGGCCTGATCGGTAACGCCCAAACGAAACCCGGCTGCGGCAGGGTTTCTTTTTTGCAGAATGCCAACGTTATAGCAACCACAAACGAAAACGCCCGATGAAATTCATCGGGCGTTTCTAACCGGCCATTGATTGCCGGTATATCCGTTACACGTGACGGAGTGAAATTTATTCGCCGAAAAAGTTCACATCATACGGATACGATTTTTGCGGAACCTTAGAAGCGGCATTGCGGGCCGCCGTATCGACGTCCTGCTTCTTGTCCCACCACAGGGCGCGGCCGGCCTTCTGGTCTTCAACCCACTGCGGATTCTTTTCGAGCTGCTCGTTCATCCAAGTCTGGTGATCGGACACGTAGCTGGTATTGACGTCACCCATTTCGCGGC
>JAGWUW010000286.1 GCA_028868235.1 Betaproteobacteria bacterium
AGCAGCGCGGCGCGGATCGTCCGTTGGCGACGGTCAAGGAGTTGAAGGCAGCTGGCATTGCCATGCGGCCAAATCCCAACACCTACGGCGTTCCCCAAGGCACGCCGATCAGCGCCAGCTTGTCTAACCTCTATCTGGTCGATTTCGACATGGCGATGAAGGCGCTGGCCGATCAGCATGGTGCGCTGTATCAACGCTATTCCGATGACATCCTCATCATCTGCGAACCTGAACACGCCGATCAGATTGCCGCTGCCGTGGCGGATGTGCTCACCAACGAAGCCTTGGAGTTGCACGGCGACAAGACCGTCCGCCTGCGCTTCACCGGCGATGAGCGGGACAACTTTCAGTATCTCGGATACCAGCTTGGCCTTGGACCGGCATTGATCCGCCCCGGCTCGCTGTCGCGGCAATGGCGGTCAACCAAGCGGGCTATTCGCCGCTCCGAACGAAAGGCGGAAAGGCTCGCCAAGTCGGGCCAAAAAGACAGAATCTATACTAGCAAGTTGCGCGGTCGATTGACTCATGTCGGGCTGCGTAATTTCTTGGCCTATGCTGATCGCTCATCCAATGAGCTTCAAAGCGCGGCCATAAAGCGCCAAGTGAAGGCGCTGGGGAAGTATGCCTTGCAGGGTCTGGCGCGGGTAAAAGCCATCAAAAAGAGCTAGAAGCGCTCAATGGTCATGCCGCAACCACAGTGTCGTAGCCCCCGATCTGCGTCAGATCCTCATGGCTATCGATGCCGGTATAGGCGAGCGAAGCGTTCTCGTAGCGGCGGAACGCAAACACTGCCGCGTTCATCCGTTCAGTGTTGAACACTTTTAGCCGCACCAGCAAATGGAAGTCCTCGACGGTCAGCCCGGTCACGGTCAGGAACAGCTCCGGCTCCAACTTGGTGATCACATCCTGAAGCGTGTTCTCGCGGAAATCGGTCAGATACATGAAGGCCGGAATCCGCGTCGCAAATTTGATCAGCTTTTCCTGAACCAGCTTGCGCTTCGATTTGTATTCCTTCTCCTCGTCGCTGAGTTCCTTCTTCTCGGCCTTTGAGAGCTCGCCATCCTTGGCCTTCTTTTTGAGTTCTTTGACGTTCTCGCTCTTGTTGATGATGGTCTCGATCACATTGTCGCCCAGCGCGCGCCAGCCTTCGATCCGTTCTACCGCCGCCATCGCTTCTGGATTGTCCAGCACGCGCCGCAACGTCTCGTTGTCCACATTGACCAGCATCGCCGATTCCCACTTGCGCGCGAGCAGCGTGCCGGTGGTGCCGGCCATCGCGTAATCCAGCACCTCGCCGGCATCGAGTTGCCGCAGCACAGCGCCATCGTGCGCCAGGACCGGCAAGTAGGAGAGGAGATCGCGAACCGCATTTTCGGGGTTTGGCTCGCCGGGTGACAGATTTGCTCCATATTCGGAGAGTTGCCGCAAGGCGCGCGTCGGGGCGAAATCGAATACGAAGCAGACCGGCTTCAATATCTGCTCGGCGTTCGGATCGTCCCCTTCGGGATTCTTGATCGACCACGGGGACTGAACGCGAAACGCCGCCTGAAAATAGGTCTCGGGCGATTGCAGGTTGCGCAGCATCAGGATCGACGACCATTGCGGCACGGTTACGCCAGTGGTCAGCTTACCGCAGGACAGCGTAATCGACTTGCTGTCATGCCCGCCGCCAATGGCCTTGCGCACCGGATCGAGCGCAGCAAGCCCGATCCCTGCTGCCGTCCCCGCCGCGACGACAACCTTGTATTCGTGCCAAAAGACGTTCTGCTTTTCTTCGAGCAGATTGGCCATTGCCTGACAGGCGGCGACATTGGGCAGGAACCAAAAAGCGTGATTCAGATAGGGCAGCAGCCGCGCGTTCTCATAGGGAAAGGGCGCTTTCGTTCCCGATTTTAACTGATCCACCGTCTGCGGATTGTAAGAGCCGCGAACAATGTTCAGCCATTTCTGCACATCGTCCTTGTGCCTGAAGCTCGCGAGAACCCCGGTGCCGCTGGCGGCGAAGAACTCATTGAGGTCGAACTCGTCGAACTCGCCCTGGCTGGCGATGGCGGTCAGTTCGTCGGGCATCTGGTAGGTAAACAGGCTGACCATCGGCAGTGCGGCATAGGGGTTGCGCTTGCCCGGATTGGCCGCGCCAAACGTCTGCTTCGCCCGCTGCTCGTCGGTGTAGGTCCAGTTGAAAATCTGTTCCTCGATGAACTCCCCGGTGGCGAGCGCCTTGAACGGGGTGCCGGAGAGATAGAGATAGGCGCGGGTGGTGATCGGCAGGAACTCGGCCTCGGCCTCTGAAAGCACGCTCAGGTCTTCGTTCACCGATTCAAGGCCGCCCGCATATTCGAGTTTGGCCTCCGCTTTGGCGACGGCGGCGTCCTCGCCCTCGAACAGTTCCTTCGCCGTGTCTCGCCACGCGCCGAAATGATATTCGTCGAAAACGACAAGATCCCAGTTGATGGTGTGGAGCCATTCGTTGCGCGGCTTGATGTTGCCGTTGGCATCGCGCCCCAGCAAATCCTGAAACGAGCCGAAATAAACCAGTGGAGCCGCATTATCGATCTGCGTGGGATCGCGCCCCGACGATTTTGAAAGATATTGCCAGCCATCGAAATCGACATGGTTCTCAAGATCGGTGCGCCAGGCATCCTCGACGGCTGGCTTGAACGTCACGACCAGAACGCGGTTCGCCCCCAGCTTCTTCGCCAGTTGATAGCTGGTGAAAGTCTTGCCGAAGCGCATCTTGGCGTTCCACAGGAAGCGCGGAACGGCCTTGGCGTCCTCCTGCCAGCGCGACTGGAAATAGGCGTAGGTCTGTTCGACTGCTGCCGCTTGCTCCTCGCGGGGCGGAAATGTCTCGTGGTGCGTGCCGGTAAAGGCTTGCCCGGTGCGCAGTTCGGTCAAGACGGTGCGGACATCGGCGACGGTGCAGACCATCCATTCGAGCTGCGGATTGGCAAAGCCCTTGGCAGCGAGCGCGGCGCGAACGGCATGATCCGTGATGATGCCACCACCCTCCAGCGCGGCACTTTCGTCGAGTTCAATGGTATAGTTGGTAATGGCAGCGGTTTTGAGCTGCTCGGCCACGCGCGCCTTCACGTCGCGGGTTGTTTGACCGATCTTGAGTTGTCCCTCATGCGCCGCGTCGGCAATCGCATAGGCGTAGATGCGCGGGTTGGCTTCGGGTTTGGGGGCGAGGATGTCCTCAATGGTGGGTTTATTCAACGCCCGACTCCATCGGGCGGATCATCCTATTGATGAATGCAATCTCTTCCCCCGTAATTCCATATTTTTCGTAAAGCGCCTCGTCGGTCCAATCCTGTGTCCAATCTTGTTGGGGAACCCAGCGATAAACACCCTTCATTGCGTCTTGGCTCACTTTCCGTAGCGAAACAACGAACCTAACGAATGAAGTCTGGAGATAGCGGACTACCACTTCCGCTTCCTTTTCAGATTTCAACGGCCCTGCGGCAATCCATGTTTGGGTGCAGACCGAATTTGGTTCAGCAACTGTAGGTTTGCCCAAAACGGTGTCGGGTAAGACGTGCCCGCCACTGTTACCGGGACCTGCTTTCGGGGCAAATACCTTCCAAGTGTCAATGAGATGGGCGTTCTTGGTTATAAGTGCCCTTGCCATTGCTCCGCTTCGTCGGCCTGAATTTGAGCTGGCATATATTTTGACTTCGCCATCACCTGGGTTTCCATGCCGAAACGCATTGAAATTCGTCGCTAGACCGAACGGTGTATCGCCAGTCAGCAGCAATTCAAAACTTGGCTCGTCCTTTTCGAGAATTTTCTTCAGGATTCCGGCGGCCC
>JAGWUW010000287.1 GCA_028868235.1 Betaproteobacteria bacterium
TCGGCATCCAGCGGCTTGACTTCGCGCCCGAGGAGATCGGCCAGCTTGCGCACGCCTTCTTCCCCTCCCGGCGGGCACAGGTTGATTTCGGCCTCGCCCTTGGCGATGGCTTCAGCGTAGGGATGGCAGCCAGGGTAACCGCATTGACCGCATTGGGTCTGCGGCAGCAGGCCTTCGATTTTCTCGACCAGCGGATTGCCGTGAACCTTGAATTTGATCGAGGCAAAACCCAGGGCAGCACCGAGGATGATGGCCCCGAGGGCCATGATGGCAAGGGCGCTAATCATTGGTATTTGTCCAGTCCGGCAAAGCCCATGAAAGCTAGCGACATCAGGCCGCCAGTAACGAGGGCGATAGCGGTGCCCTTGAAGTAGATCGGAATGTCGGCGCCCTCGATGCGTTCGCGGATGCCGGCAAACAGGATCAGGGCCAGCGAGAAACCGATGGAACTGCCGGCTCCGAAGAGCAGGGCTTCAACGAAATTATATTTGGCACCGAGGGCCAGTAGCGGCACACCGAGTACTGCGCAGTTGGTGGTAATCAGCGGCAGGTAGATGCCGAGCGTCTGGTGCAGCATCGGGCTGGTCTTCTGGATGACCAGCTCGGTCAGTTGGACGAATGCGGCGATGGTGACGATGAAGGCGATGATGCGCAGATACATCAGGTCAAACGGCACTAGCAGGTAGTGGTCGATGATCCAGCTGGCACCAGTACCCACCGTTAGTACGAAGGTTGTGGCAGCTCCCATGCCGTAGGCTGTTTCCAGCTTCTTGGAAACGCCCATGAATGGGCACAGGCCGAGAATTCTGACCAACACTACGTTGTTGACCAGTACCGTGCCGATGAGGATGAAGATGTAGTGGCTCATAGTATTAACCAGCTTGAAGTGCGAATTATCGGGCTTTGTTGCAGTGCAAACAACCGCGCGCTGCTTATGGCTTTATAGGGTTTTCCGCATGACGTGGGCCAAAGTTTCCGCTACTTCGGCCACCAGCTCGGGGCCGCGGTAGATGAAACCACTGTAGAACTGCACCAGGCTTGCTCCAGCACGAATCTTCTCGGCTGCATCCTCGCCGCCCATGATGCCGCCGACGCCGATGATCGGTAGCTCGCCGGCCAGCGCTAAGGAAAGCTTCCTCTGCACGGCTGTAGACTTCTGAAACACCGGTTTGCCCGAGAGTCCGCCGGTTTCGGCTGCGTTGGGCATGCCTTCAACCCCCTCGCGCGATAGCGTGGTGTTGGTCGCGATGACCGCATCGAAACGATGGCGACGTAAGGCGTCGGCGATAGCAGTGATCTGCTCGTCGTCAAGATCGGGAGCGATTTTCAGGGCCATCGGCACGTATTTGCCATGCCGGTCGGCCAGTTGCAGCTGTTTCGCTTTCAGCTGTGCCAGCAGGTCGTCGAGCGCCTCGTCCTTCTGCAGTTCGCGCAGGTTCTTGGTGTTCGGCGACGAGATGTTGACGGTGACGTAGCTGGCGTCGTTATAGACCTTGTCGAGGCAGATCAGGTAGTCGTCGGCCGCTTTCTCAATCGGCGTTGTGGCGTTCTTGCCGATATTAATACCGAGGATACCGCCTTTTTTTGGAAATTCCGCAGCGCGGACGTTTTCCAGAAGCTTGTCTACGCCAGCATTGTTGAAGCCCATTCGATTGATGATGCCCTGTGCTTCTGGAATGCGGAATAGGCGAGGCTTCGGGTTTCCATCCTGCGGGCGCGGCGTGATGGTGCCAATTTCGAGAAAGCCGAAACCCAGCTTGGCCAGGCCGTCGATGTGGTCGCCGTTCTTGTCCAGTCCGGCAGCCAGACCCACTGGATTCGGGAATTTCAGGCCCATGACCTCTACCGGGCAAGCGGGCACCGGCTTGGCCATCAGGCATGCAGCACGGTCGATACCCATCATGCCGATACCATGGGCGGTTTCAGCATCGAGGGAGAAGAAGAATTTGCGGATGAGTGGATAGAGCATAACCCGGCATTTTACCGTATCGTCGTCACAGTTCGGCTGAAAATCGCGGTGTTAAACTGCCCGAATAACAATACTTTTAGAAGCTCAACCCTATGGAACTCTTGAAAGCAATTCGTGCCGGCCGTTTGAACGACGTAAAGGCCGCCCTCGAAGCCGGTGCCTCGCTCGACGACGAGGGGCAACCGGGACTCGCGTTGGGAATGGCTTGTTTTCTCGGACATGCCGATATCGTGCGCGAACTGGTGTTGCACGGAGCCGCGGTCAATTGTGCCGATAATCTAGCAGTGACGGCGCCTTTGGCCATGGCGCAACGCGGCGGGCACAAGGAAGTGATCCGTACCCTGATCGAGCTTGGCGCGGTCGTCCCGGCTGGGATGCAAACCGGGTTAAGCGAGCAGGAGATCAGGGCTGCGCAGTGGACAGCCTTCCGCGATGGTCGCGTCAAACCTGATAACGACGACGTGCCTGCTGACGGTGAAGTCGAAGAGATTCAGATTACCCGCCTTAGTCATGTCGACACCCAGGTTCTCGAGGCCGAAGCCTTGCGCGCTGTGCTGGGCAAGGCTTGAGTTTGGATGTGATCGCTTGCAGCCTCGCTGCCAGCAACGACCTTATAAAGACTCCGCCACCACTTTTTGGCAGCGGCGACGCTAAACTGCTGGCCATGCGAAATCTTGGTCGATTTTTCCTGATGACCGTGGCTGTGCTGCCTGCCTGGGCTGCCGGCCTCGACGACCCCTTTGCTACGGACGAGATGTTGCCGTTAAAGCCAGCGCCCAGCCTGACGGCGAGGGTCGGCGAAGCACCATGTTCGACGGCTTTGCCGGCGACACCGCTTACCGCTATCGATGCGGTGGATTTGATGCTATGCAACCACCCGCAGACCCGAGAGGTATGGGCTGCGGCGCGGGTACAGGCGGCACTGGTTGGCGTTGCCAAAGCGGGCTGGTTACCGACCCTGTCTGGAAGTGCCGGGCGGACGCGTTTTGAATACCAGAATAAGGTTTATACGCAGGATACGGCAGCGATAACGTTGTCCTGGCTGCTCTACGATTTTGGTCAGCGTTCAGCCAATGTCGAGAATGCGCAGCAACTGCTCGGTGCTGCGGCAGCCACGCAGGATGCGACGGTGCAGACGCTCTTTTTGGCAGCCTTGCAAGCTTATTACTCGGCGCAGGCGATGCAGGCAGCTGTAACCTCAGCGTTGCAGGCAGAGCGCTCGGCACGCGAGAGCTACCAGGCTGCCGAGGCGCGCTACAGTGTTGGTGTGGCGACACCGGCCGACCGCCTGCAAGCGCAGACGGCGCTGTCGCAGGCAACGCTGAACCGCATCAAGGCAGAGGGCGATGCACGCAACGCGCTGGGATCACTGGCCAATGCCCTTGGTTTTGCGGCGCAGCAGCCGATTGTGCTGGCCGATATGCCGGCAGCACCGGCGGTGCTTGTTTTCCAGAAGGAAGTCGATGCACTGATCACCGAGGCCCTGGCACGACGCCCCGATCTGCGGGCAGCCGAGGCGCAGTTGAAGGCGGCTCAGGCCAGCGTTGATCTGGCGCGGGCGCAAGGGCGGCCGACGCTGTCGCTGACGGCTGGACCGACCTGGCAGGATTCGGCAGGGATGAACCAGCAGGGCGGGGCGATTGGCCTAGCCCTGAATGTACCGATTTTTTCCGGCTTCGATACCACTTATCGCGTGCGTTCCGCCTCAGCTCAGGTCGAAGTGCGTGAGGCTCAGCGTGACCGTATTCGTAGCCAGGTAGCGTTTGATGTGTGGAAAGCCTACCAGAGCTTGACCACTGCGACGCAAAGCTTACAGACGACGGCCGATCTGGTGGCTAGTG
>JAGWUW010000288.1 GCA_028868235.1 Betaproteobacteria bacterium
CAGGAAATCGCCTTGCCGTCCGAGCATGTCGTGCCGGTTGGTGGAGGCGAGGCGACCATGAAGGCCGATATTCGTTGCTACGTGTACGACGGCCACATCCAGCTGGTTGCGGCGCGCCTCTACCAAGGGCAAACCACCAATTTCCGGACGCCGGGCGGCGGATTTGCCCCGGTATTCGTCGCCTAACGAGTAAAATCACGCCATGAAAGTATTCGGTATTGCCGGTTATTCCGGTTCCGGCAAGACGACCCTGCTGGAAAAGCTGATTCCCCAGCTGACCATCCGAGGCCTCAAAGTCTCGGTGATCAAGCATGCTCACCACGGCTTCGACATCGACCGGCCAGGCAAGGATTCTTATCGTCATCGCGAAGCGGGGGCGACCGAAGTGCTGCTCTCCTGTGGCGACCGCTGGGCGCTGATGCATGAACGACGCGACGAACCCGAGCCGACCCTCGACGAACTGCTCAACCACTTGTCACCCTGCGATCTGGTGCTGATCGAAGGCTTCAAGCAGGAACCCGTGCCCAAGCTGGAAGTCTATCGTCCGGAAAACGGCAAGCCGCCCTTGTTCCCCGACCGCACCGATATCGTGGCTATCGCCACCGATGCCAACATTGCCACCGATCTGCCCAAGCTGCCGCTGAACGATTTGGCCGCCATTGCCGATTTTGTCATCCAAACCATGCAATTGCAGGAAAGCCCATGCTGAGTTTCGAACAAGCCCTGGTAAAACTGCTGGCTGCCGCGCAGCCGGTTGAAGAAATCCGCCGTGTGCCGTTGTTGGCTGCTACTGGCCGCGTGCTGGCCATGACCCAGCAATCGACGGTCGCCGTCCCGCCGCTCGACAATTCCGCCATGGATGGTTACGCAGTGCGTGCCGCAGACGTCACTGCCGCGGGCGCTTGCCTGCCGGTCAGCCAGCGTATCCCAGCTGGTACGATCGGCGTTCCTCTGCAGCCAGGCACTGCTGCACGCATTTTCACCGGTGCACCGATTCCCGCTGGCGCAGACGCTGTGGTCATGCAGGAACGCTGCGAGCATGGTGAGGGTGGGGTGGTCATCAATCATGTGCCGCATGTTGGCGAGAATGTCCGCCGGGCTGGAGAGGACATCGCGATCGGTCATGAAATCCTGCCTGCCGGCATCAAGCTGCGGCCGCAGGAAATTGCCCTGGCCGCGTCGGCCGGCCTGCCCGAGCTGCCGGTTTTTCGGCGAGTGCGCGTTGGCGTCTTCTTTACCGGCGACGAATTGGTCCAGCCTGGCGAGTCCTTGCCGCCAGGCGCTATCTATAATTCCAACCGCTATGCACTGCGCACGCTGCTCGAAGGGCTCGGTTGTGAGGTGCGCGACCTTGGTGCGGTGGCCGACTCTTTGGAAGCTACCCGTGATGCGCTGCGCCGGGCTGCTGCCGATAACGATCTCGTCATTACCAGTGGTGGTGTTTCCGTGGGCGAGGAAGACCACGTCAAGCCAGCGGTCGAGGCCGAAGGCAAGCTCGACATGTGGAAGATCGCCATCAAACCGGGCAAGCCACTTGCTTTCGGCGAGATCCGCAAAGAGGGTGGCCATGCCTGGTTCATCGGCCTGCCGGGTAATCCGGTGGCAGCTTTTGTCACCTGCTTGATGGTCGTCAGGCCATTCCTGCTTCGTTTGCAAGGACTGTCCAGGGTCGCGCCGCGTGTCCTCAAATTGCCGTCCGCTTCGGCTTGGAGCAAGGCGGACCCTGCTCGCCTGGAGTTTCTGCGTGCCCGTATCGACGAAACCGGTGCTGTCGAACTGTATCGCAACCAGGGATCGGCGGCTGTGACATCCTTATGCTGGAGCGATGGCGTCGTATTCAACCCACCTGGACAGACCATCGCAGTGGGTGACATCTTGCGCTTCACTTCTTTCGCGGAACTGCTGGCATGAGCATCAAAATCCTTTACTTTGCGGGCCTCAAGGAAAAACTGGGACTACCCGGAGAAAGCATCAATCTGCCCGCTGATATTGCCACCGTGGGCTGCCTGCGCGACTGGCTGGTAGGCCAGGGGCGCGAGGCCCTGGGCAGTGCTAAAAACCTGCGCTGCGCCGTCAATCAGGATATGGCAAAGCTTGACGCTGCAATCAAGGATGGCGACGAAATCGCCTTCTTCCCACCGGTGACCGGCGGTTAAACCAAGGAACCACAATGTCCATTCAATGGTATCCCGGTCACATGACCTCGGCCCGCAAGAAAGCAGCCGAGACGCTGGCCGTGGCCGACGTAGTCGTCGAGGTCCTCGACGCCCGCCTGCCGCAGGCGAGCAGCAACCCGATGATCCACGATCTGCGCAGCTTCCGGCAGCGTCCATGTCTGAAGCTGCTCAACAAGGCCGATCTGGCCGATCCAGAAGCAACCAAGGCCTGGCTGGCCTATTTCGATGCCCAGCCCAACGTCAAGGCGGTCGCCATCTCCTGCAAGAAACCGGGCGACGTGGCGCGGATTCCGGCACTGGCCCAGAAGCTGGCGCCGCACCGCAACGACGCCGTCAAGCCGCTACGCCTGATGATCATGGGCATCCCCAACGTCGGCAAATCGACGCTGATGAACGCGCTGGTCAAGAAGAAGGTGGCGGCGGTCGGCGACCAGCCGGCGGTGACCAAGAGCCAGCAGCGCATCGACATCAGTTCGCGGCTGACCCTGTACGACACCCCGGGCATGCTGTGGCCGAAGATCGACCACCCCATCGACGGCCTGATGCTTGCCGCCAGCCATGCTGTCGGCGTCAATGCCTATATTGGCGAAGACGTCGCCACCTGGCTCGCCGGCTTTCTGCTCGAACAATACCCGGCGCTACTCAAGGCACGCTACGGTTTCGGCACGGACGACATGGATGCCGTCGCAGTCCTCGAAGGCGTGGCCAAGAAGCGCGGCTGCATCATCAAGGGGCGGGGCGGCGAGCTCGACCTCGAAAAGGCTTCCGGCATCCTGCTCACAGACTACCGTAGCGGCACGCTCGGGCGAATAAGCCTGGAAACCCCGAGTCTGCGTGCCCAGCGTGCCGAGGCCTTGGCAAAGTCGGTGCCTTTAGCCGCAGACGAAGACTGAATTTCCTGCCCTCGTAATTTGGAGAAGCTTGCCATTGCGACTTCTCCAAAGTTTTGTATATAATGCGCGCCCTGTCGTCAGCAATTGCCGACTGTACCGATTCCCCGATAGCTCAGTCGGTAGAGCGCCGGACTGTTAATCCGTAGGTCCCTGGTTCGAGCCCAGGTCGGGGAGCCAACCGAATACAGATTTGGGCACTTCGCAAGAGGTGCCCTTTTTTGTTTCTGCGATGGCCGCAGCCAAAGCTGCATTACTGCCAGTCATCACCACCTGATTGCCAGTCACGCGAATCTCGCTGACAAAGTATCGCAGATACTGCTTGGCAAATCCCGGCTTCCCTTCTTTCAGCTTCATGCGCAAGGCTTGGCAGAACAGATCAATCTGTTTCGGCTTGATCGTCGGCATTTGCTGGCGGCGTTTGTAGCCTGCCATCTGCGTTAGCACTTCCTGCCTTCTCGCCTGAATCCGATGGCTACGCTGTTGCAGATGAGCATCGAGCGGCAGGATGCCTTTCTCAACCGCTTCGAATAGCCGTTCGCTGCGCTGTTCGAGTTCCTTGAGTTCGTTCTGCAGAACTTTGATCTCATCGGCTTCACTGGCCTTGGCGGTTTTCAGTTGCTTCTGCAGTTGGCTAAGAATGTCTTTCACCCGCTCCGGCGTAAAGAGCTTCTCGGCCAACACATTCAGCACCGCGGCATCCATCTTCGGCATCGACAC
>JAGWUW010000289.1 GCA_028868235.1 Betaproteobacteria bacterium
TGTCTACTGGCTGCTGCTCAAGCTCTCTGATCTGCTCACCCGGTACCTGCATCGTCGTGATCCGTTACGTTCCACCATCAAGAAACATCATTTGCTGCGTCACCTGTTGAAGAAACGCTAAGGAGGCCCATCCATGCAAGCGAGTTATGCATCCGTTCAACGAGCCTGGGCGTCCAAGTTCCTGAGCTCCTACGCCATGGCGCCCCTTGCGACCAGGACTGCGGGCATTTTCGCCACGCGCTTTTCTGTGCAAAACCTGGCCGTGCAGAACCGGAGCGGATCGGCCGCGGTAGTCGGATGGGGAGGCCGCCTGCCGGCAGATGCCACACTCTGGAAGGCCGGGCAATGGACGAATGCGACGACCACATTCACCGATGACACAGCGGATGCGCAAAGCTCAGCGGCGACAGACGTGCCTCTGACGACGACCACGAACAATGACGGGTTCATTGTCATGGCGCAGGTGCCATTCAACATCCTCTCCATCATCGTGAGTGCGACCGTCGCCACCGGAGCGCCCGTGTATGACGTGGCCTATTCGATTGCGGGTGGCACCTGGACGACCTTGACCTTGGCAAATCTGCTCGTGGCGCCTGCCTATGCGGCAGCGGGAGAAAGCCTGCTCTGGTTCGAATCCCCTGGCGATTGGGCCGTGAGTGAAGCGGGCCATGCCACCGGAATTCCTACGGGCTACTACGCGATTCGGGTACGCGCAACCACGGCTCCCACGATTGCACCGATTGCCACCCAAATCATTCCCGGCATCATCGTGGATTCTATGAAAGCCGTGGCCGATAGCGGAGTAGCGAGCTGGAACTATGCCTCGGGCGAGCGGGATCTCCCGGCCGTCTGTGATGCACTGGCGGTCGCCATTAGCGGAGCCAGTGACCAAAACCATGTGACTGCAGCCTATCGGATGCGCGGGTAATCCATGCTGGGACCGCTCGGACTCAATCAGATTATCAGCTGCCTCAACCCCTACGATTATGAAGAGGTGGATGTGGGGGCAGCGGCGATTGGACTCACATCGTCAAAAGTCTCCTCCTGCCATGCGGCCAGCATTCGTTTCACGGGAGATGGAGTCAATTTTCGAGTCGATGGACAAGCCGATCCATCAGCCTCGGTGGGAATTCCTGTCTATGACGGGGATACCCACGTGTTTTCCCGGATCGAAGCGCAGCAACTCAAGATGATTCGGATCGGATCTACGAATGGAAAAGCGCGTGTCACGTATTACAAATAGCCTGATCTTCCTCATCGTCCTGCTGCTGCCCTGGTCGGCCCTTGCGGCGGATACAACCGGATCGGTCAACATTCGTTCGATGGGCGGGACGGCGATTCCGTCGGGACTGGTCGATACCGGCAATTCGGCATTCAAAGTCAATTGCGTGGTCGGCTGCTCGGCGGCTGGATCCTTCACGGACAACTCAGCTTTCACGGCTGGCTCGACTTCTATCACCAATATTGCGGGGGTTTTCAATGATGGCTTATCGGCAGTTACCAGTGGGAATGCTGCTGCTGCTCGGATCACTACTCAGCGTGGGCTGCACAGCAATCTCCGGAACAACGCAGGCACCGAAGTGGGAACTAGTGGATCGCCCTTGCGTACTGATCCAACTGGGACTACCACCCAACCTGTCAGCGGAACAGTTGCAGTTAGCGGCACAGTCACCGTTAGCGGAACCGTCACTGCAAATCAGGGCGGGAGTCCTTGGGGTATGCGACTCCAAGACGGGGCAGGAGCAACTCTCGCAGGCGTTACAGCAGGGAATGCACTTAAAACTGACGGAAGCGCCGTCACCCAACCAGTAAGCGGAACCTTTTGGCAGGCGACTCAGCCTGTGAGCGCATCCTCTTTGCCGCTGCCGACTGGGGCCTCGACCGCCGCAAAACAGCCCGCGCTTGGAACGGCCGGGACCGCCTCTGCAGATGTGCTCACCGTGCAGGGCATTGCCTCCATGACGGCCCTCAAGGTGGATGGCTCAGCGGTTACGCAACCAATCTCCGGTACCGTCACGGCAAACCAAGGCACGGCTGCCGCCACGACCGCAGGATGGCCTGCCATCGGCGGCACCATCGGGCGTACCTCGGCGGCCTGGACCTCGGCAACCGCGATTGATACCACCCTCGCGCAAGCGGTCACCGGCTATGCCGTTTCCAACGTCACGGTCAATACCACCTCCACCATGACGGCGGGGACACTCACTTTCGAAGTCAGCGATGACGGAGGCACGACCTGGTTTCCAATATCAGCCTGTCAAGTCTCGGCCTATACCTGCGGATCGACCTATGCACTCGTCGCCAGTACGAAACTCGCGTTTGATCTCGATGTGGATGGGTTCACCAATGTCCGCGTGCGCTTGAATCCGCAAATATCGGGGACTGGTACGGCCACCATCGGCATCCTGAGCCAATCCACCGCGTCAGAGCCCAGTGTGGTCGTCGGCCAATCGGTGGCGGCGAACCTACAAATGACGGTGGGCGCGGCCTTGCCAACCGGAGCCAACACGATTGGCGCTGTGACTCAAGCGAGTGGGCCATGGACCAATAACACCACCCAATTCGGCGGCACCAATCTCTCGACAGGCACGGGGGCCGGTGGCGCGGGCATTCCTCGTGTGACGATCTCCAACGATTCCAGCCTCGCGGCGAATCAATCGGTCAATGTCGCTCAAATCAATGGTGTGGCGACCACGATGGGCAATGGCGTCAGCGGAACCGGTGTCCAACGTGTCACCATCGCGAGTGATTCAACCGGCACTCTGGCCGGCGTGACAACCGTGACCACGTTGACAGGTGGAGGCGTGGCGCATGGGAGTGCAGACTCCGGCAATCCGCTCAAAGTGGGCTGTCAGGCTCGGACGACGACTAGAACCGCCGCGGCGGATGCCAACCGGGCCGATATGCAGTGTGACAAAAACGGAAAGCCAGTGGTGACCCTCTCCGCACCGCGAGAGCGTGTGGTTCGGAGTGGGGTCATTACGCTCACAACGACCACCGAAACCACGTTGATCGCGGCAGGTGGAGCAGGTGTGTTTCGGGATCTCACCTACCTCAAGTGTACCGACAATTCGGCCACGCTCGTGCGAGTTGACTTGCGGGATGCGACCGCAGGGACCGTGATCGACTCCTGGGCCCTGCTCGCCTCTGGCGGTGGATTCAATCTCGCCTTTCCTGTCCCCTACAACCAGGCGACGGCCAACAATAACTGGACCGTGCAGCTCTCCGCTGCCGTGACGGATGTACGCTGTTCGGCGCAAGCCGTGGAGAATAACTAGTGTTTGTGGCAGTTCCCATTATTGGCACCGGCACATCGTTGCAGGACCCGTATCGCCCTAAACTGCCCGACGGCATAGATTATTCCGCGCACATCCCGACCGACAGTACCGGCGCACCCAAACAGACGACATGCCTTGTTCTCGTGAGCGACGCGCTGTTGAAGCCGACCGACGCGACCGTGATCAAGAACACTGCCGCGATTGCGACGATCCTCTCCATCGATCCAACGGCCAGGATCGACAAGATGATGACGCGCGGCGCGACGCAGGTGTCACAGAGCCAGATTGATACGGTGCTGGGGATTGCACCGGCCCTGGTCCTGACTGGCATGTCACGACCGATTACCCGTCGCGCACTGTTTGTGGGTGGCGCCATGGTAGTGGGAGGGATGCTGGTCTCACGACCTCAGCTCGCACATGCCGCTCGCACCACGTCAGGATCGGACAATTTCAACCGGGCCGATAATACGGACATCGGCGCGAACTGGAC
>JAGWUW010000290.1 GCA_028868235.1 Betaproteobacteria bacterium
TTCGTCATGAACGCCATGGACTTGATCCCGGTCGATTTCCTGCCTTTCGTCGCCCAAAAGGTTAGCGGTAACGAACACCTGCCGTTCAAGTTCGTTCCGACCACCGACCCCAACCTGACCTTCGGTATGTCGATCAGCGTCTTCTTCATCTCGCTGTTCATGGGTCTGAAGGTCAAGGGCCTTGGCCACTTCATGCATGAAGTGTTCACCGTCCCGTTCGGCGCCAAGCTGGCCCCGGTCAACTTCCTGTTCCGCGTCGTCGAAGAAATCGCCCGTCCGATTTCGCTGTCTCTGCGTCTGTTCGGCAACATGTACGCCGGCGAAATGGTATTCATCCTGATCGCTCTGCTGGGTCTGTACCAGCTTCCGCTGGCTTTGCCCTGGGAATTGTTCCACATCCTGATCATTACCCTGCAAGCCTTCGTGTTCATGATGCTGACCATCGTGTACATGTCCATGGCCGCAGAGTCGCACTAAGTAGTTTTTGTTTTCCCGTAGTTTTTACTTTTAACCCCGCATTAACCTACCCTACTGAGGAGTAAACATGGAACTCGCAACCGTTCTCTCCAACACCGCTATCGCTGTGGCCATCCTGATCGGCGCCGGCGCTCTCGGCACCGCTATCGGCTTCGGTATCCTCGGCGGCCGCTTCCTGGAAGGCGCTGCCCGTCAGCCGGAAATGATCCCCACCCTGCAAGTCAAGATGTTCATCGTCGCCGGTCTGCTCGACGCCGTGACCATGATCGGTGTTGGTATCGCCCTGTTCCTGCTCTTCGCCAATCCGTTCCTGGCCCTGCTGCACTAATAATCTCGCCTGAAACTCTCATAACCAGGAGGTTGGCGTGAACATTAACGCTACACTGATTGGCCAGGCAATCTGGTTTGCCCTCTTCATCTGGATCACGATGAAGTACGTCTGGCCGCCGCTGCAAAAAGCAATGGCGGACCGTCAGGCACAGATCGCTGAAGGCCTGGCTGCAGCCGAACGTGGTAAGCACGAGCAAGAGCTCGCTGCAAAGCGTTCCGCTGATGCGCTGCGTGAAGCCAAGGAGAAATCCGCGGAATTCGTGGCTCAAGCCGAAAAGCGTGCGCAACAGATCGTCGAAGAAGCCAAGGGCAATGCCAAGGTTGAGGCCGACAAGATCGTCGCCGGCGCCAAAGCAGAAATCGAACAGGAAGTCGAACGTGCCAAGCAGCAACTGCGTGAGCGCGTCGCCGAACTGGCGGTTGCCGGTGCCGAGAAGATCCTGCGCAAGGAAATCAATGCGTCCGTGCATGCAGACATGCTGGGCGCCCTGAAACAGGACCTGTAAGCAATGGCTGAATCCGTCACTATCGCCCGTCCTTACGCCGAAGCGCTGTTCCGCGCAGCCAAGGAAAGTGGCAATCTGGCCAAGTGGTCCGAGCAGGTTTCCCTGCTGGGACAGGTGGCTGCCAATCCCGAAGCCCGTGCGGCCGTCGGCGATCCGAACGTGGCAGCCCCGCAACTGGTCGACCTCTTCCGGTCTGCCTGTGGTACGGCGGTAGGTACGGAGCTGGCGAACTTCATCCAGCTGCTGTCCAACAACGACCGTCTCGGGCTGTTGCCGGAAATCGCCGGCTTGTACGAAAGCTACAAGCAAGCTGAGGAAGGCACCAAACAGGCCGAAATCGTTTCGGCCTTCCCGATCGATGACAACCAGGTGAAAGCCCTGGTACCGCAACTCGAAGCCGTCTTCAAGACCAAGCTCGAAGCCGCAGTGTCGGTTGACCCGGCCCTGATCGGCGGTATCAAGGTAATCGTTGGCGACCAGATGCTGGATGCTTCAGTCCGCGGCAAGCTTGACGCCATGGCTACGGCGCTGAACAACTAGGAGAATTTCATGCAGTTGAATCCTTCCGAAATTTCTGAACTGATCAAGAGCAAGATCCAGAACCTGCAAGGCGCATCGGAAGTGCGCACGCAGGGCACGGTGGTGTCCGTCACCGACGGTATCTGCCGTGTGCACGGCCTGCAAGACGTTATGCAGGGCGAAATGCTGGAATTCCCCGGCAACACGTTCGGCATGGCGCTCAACCTCGAGCGCGACTCTGTCGGCGCCGTTGTTCTTGGTGAATACGAGCACATCTCCGAAGGCGACACCGTCAAGACGACCGGTCGCATTCTGGAAGTCCCCGTCGGCCCGGAACTGCTCGGCCGCGTGGTTAACTCCCTCGGCCAGCCGATCGACGGCAAGGGTCCGATCAACGCCAAGCTGACCGACAAGATCGAAAAGGTCGCGCCGGGCGTTATTTGGCGTCAGTCCGTTTCCCAGCCGGTGCAAACCGGTCTGAAGTGTGTGGACTCCATGGTTCCGGTCGGTCGTGGTCAGCGCGAGCTGATCATTGGCGACCGGCAGACCGGCAAGACCGCCGTCGCCGTCGACGCCATCATCAACCAGAAGGGCAAGGGCCTGTTCTGCGTTTATGTTGCTATCGGTCAGAAGGCTTCCACCATCGCCAACGTCGTTCGCAAGCTCGAAGAGCATGGCGCGATGGAATACACCATCGTCGTCGCTGCTCCCGCTTCGGAATCCGCCGCGCTGCAGTATCTGGCTCCTTACGCCGGCTGCACGATGGGCGAATACTTCCGCGACACCGGTGAAGACGCCCTGATCATTTACGACGACTTGACCAAGCAAGCTTGGGGCTACCGTCAGGTTTCGCTGCTGCTGCGCCGTCCGCCGGGCCGTGAAGCCTACCCGGGCGACGTGTTCTATCTCCACTCCCGTCTGCTGGAGCGCGCCGCTCGCGTTTCCGCCGCTTGGGTCGAGAAGCTCAGCAATGGTGCCATCAAGGGCAAGACTGGTTCGCTGACCGCTCTGCCGGTTATCGAAACCCAGGCTGGTGACGTTTCCGCCTTCGTTCCGACCAACGTGATCTCCATCACCGACGGCCAGATCTTCCTGGAAACCGACCTCTTCAACGCCGGTATCCGTCCCGCGATCAACGCCGGTATCTCGGTGTCCCGCGTCGGTGGCGCTGCTCAGACCAAGCTGATCAAGAAGCTCGGCGGCGGTGTCCGTCTGGCCCTCGCCCAGTACCGCGAACTCGCTGCTTTCGCCCAGTTCGCTTCCGACCTCGACGAAGCGACCCGCAAGCAGCTGGAGCGTGGCCGTCTGGTGACCGAGCTGATGAAGCAGCCGCAGTACTCGCCGATGAGCATCTCCGAAATGGCCGTCACGCTGTACGCAGCTGACAAGGGCTACTTCGACGACGTCGAAGTCAAGCGTGCTCTGGAATGCGAAAAGGCCATGATCGGTTACCTGAAGACCAACTGTGCCGACCTCATGAAGACCATGGAGTCGACTGCTGATCTGAGCGCCGATTCTGAGAAGGCACTTGCTGCCGGCATCCAGGCTTTCAAGAGCAGCTGGGTCTGATCTAGGAGAACGCCATGCCTAGCGGCAAGGAAATTCGCAACAAGATCAAGAGCGTCGAAAATACGCGCAAGATCACCAAGGCCATGGAAATGGTGGCCGCATCCAAAATGCGCAAGGCGCAGGACCGGATGCGGGCTGCCCGTCCCTACGGCGAGAAGATCCGGCGCGTTGCGGGCAACCTGTCTCATGCTCTGACCGAGTACCGCCACCCGTTCCTGGTGAACCGCGAACAGACCTCCGTCGGTCTGGTCCTGGTCACCTCGGACAAGGGGCTGTGCGGCGGTCTGAACTCCAACCTTCTGCGCGTCGCTGTGGCGAAGATGAAGGAATTCGAGTC
>JAGWUW010000013.1 GCA_028868235.1 Betaproteobacteria bacterium
ACCGGCATAGCCGGACCGACAGGGGGAACTCCCGGCAAGCCAGTTGGCACGGTCTGCTTCGCCTGGGCATCACGGAATGGTGGATGCGAAGCGCAAACCTGTCATTTTGTGGGCGACCGGGGGGCTGTGCGCGAGCAATCGGTAGGTCACGCTTTGGGTAGCTTGCTGGCGAGGATACGTGTTACGAACAGCCTGGCTTGACAGTGTGGCGATGCCCGAGGAGGGGGCTCATCCGCAATTTACCACCCGGCTTCGTCGGTAATCGTGTTGAGCGAGGGCGGCCAATTGGGCTTCCTGTCTGCGGGAGTGGCGATTAGTGAGGCAAGAAGCGAGGGGGGCGAGGAAAACTGGATAGCTGTTCTTTGCGCGATATCGGTCGGTACTGCAAATCCTGCCGATGTGCTCACTAGCGATCAGTCAGGCAGAGGTTCGAACAGCGCTGCCAGGTCGTCGGTGCCGAACTTGATATCGACCTGATGATCTTCCGATAGGATGCCGGCAGCCAGTTCCGCCTTGCGCTCCTGCAGCGCGAGGATTTTTTCCTCGATACTCCCGCTGACAATCAGCTTATAAACAAAAACCGGCTTGTCCTGACCCAAGCGGTGGGCACGGTCGGTTGCCTGATTTTCGACGGCCGGATTCCACCACGGGTCGTAGTGTATGACCGTATCGGCTGCGGTGAGGTTGAGGCCGACGCCGCCGGCTTTCAGGCTGATCAGGAAGATCGGTACTTCGCCTTCCTGGAAGCGGCGAATCGGCGTTTCACGGTCATTGGTGTCGCCGGTCAGCGTCACATAGGGGATATTGGCCTTATCCAACTCATGTTCGATCAGGGCCAGCATGCTGGTAAATTGGGAGAAGACCAGCACGCGGCGGCCCTCATCGACCAGTTCGGGCAGCATGGCCATGAGTAGATCGAGCTTGGCCCGCTCCGTGACTTTGCGGGCGGCATTGGCTTTGACCAGGCGCGGGTCGCAGCAGACCTGGCGCAACTTGAGCAGGGCGTCGAGGATGACGATCTGGCTGCGGGCAAAGCCCATCCGGGCAATCTCATCGCGCACCTTGGCATCCATTGCGGCGCGAACCGTTTCGTAGAGGTCGCGCTGGGTGCCTTCGAGTTCGACGCTGCGAACGATAATAGTCTTCGGCGGCAGCTCTTGTGCCACATCCTCCTTCTTGCGGCGCAGGATGAAGGGGCGAATGCGACGTGCGAGGAGGCTGCGTCGGGCAATGTCGCCCTGCTTTTCAATCGGCGTCCGCCAGTGGCGGTTGAACTGTTTGCTGGTGCCGAGGAAGCCGGGGAGCAGGAAGTCGAACTGACTCCACAGTTCGCCGAGATGGTTTTCCAGTGGCGTGCCGGTCAGACACAGGCGGTGCCGCGCGTCGATCTTGCGTACCGCCTCGGCACTCTGGCTCTGGGCATTCTTGACCGTCTGCGCTTCGTCGAGGATGAGCAGGTGGTAGCTGTGCTGCATCAGCTCGTCAGCGTCGCGCCAGAGCAATGGATAAGTGGTCAGGACGACGTCGTGCTGGGCGATTTCGGCGAAGCGGCTCTTGCGCTCCGGGCCGTGAAGCGATAGCACCTTGAGGTCTGGGGCAAAACGCGCCGCTTCGTTCTTCCAGTTGAAAATCAGCGAAGTGGGAAGAATGATCAGCGCTGGCCTGTCGAGACGGTCACCTTCCTTTTCGAGCAGCAGGTGGGCCAAGGTCTGCGCCGTCTTACCGAGGCCCATGTCGTCGGCCAGGATGCCGGACAGTTCGTTGGCGCGCAGGAATTGCAGCCAGGCCAGGCCTTCGCGCTGGTAGGGGCGGAGGTCAAGGCGGAAGCCGATTGGCGGCTCGACGTCGGCGATGCCCTGGGCGGCGAGCAGACGTTCAGCGAGTGCCATGATGTCGCTTTGGCCACGGAATTGCCAGCGGCTGAGGTCTGATAGCTCAGCCAGGCGTGGCGCATCAAAGCGCGACAGTCGCAGCACGTCGCCGCCGGAAAAACCGTCGAACAGATCGATCAGCGTTGCAGCCAGCGGTTTGATGCGGCCGGCAGGGACGCGCAGGCGTTTGCCACGGGCAGTATAGAGGTCGATGCCTTCGTCGTCGGGAACGCGCTCCAACTCGGCCACCTCCAGCCAGCGTGGGTCGCTACGGAACAGGTTGGCGAGCAGCGGGGCGAGCGGCAGGCGCTCACCTTCGACGATGATGCCCATGTCGAGGTTAAACCAGCCGTTGTCGGATTCGTAAAGCTCGGCATCCCAACTATCGACCTCGATGACGTGGTGGCGGAAATCCTCTGGGAATTCGATTTGCCAGCCGGCTCCCTTCAGGCGCAGGCAACCCTCCTGCATGAATGGCACCCAATGGTTCTCGTCGGCCAGGCCGTAGATGCCTTCCGGGGGGCTGCCGAAAGTGTGCAGGGTATGCCCCGGAATTTTCTGCAGACCACTGCCGGCGAGGGCTTCCAGAGCCTGGGCTTCGGCTTCCGGCCGGCGCTGCAGGCGGATGGTCTCGCCTTCCGGTAAGGTGATGAATTCGCTCTTTTCCTCCGGGCGGATTTCGGCGTCACCGTAACGGAATACCACCTTCGCCACGTCGAATTCGCCACCGCCGAAATTCTGCGGATAGCCGCGCCAGGCGCGATGACCGTGGGTGTGCAGGGTTTCCAGTTGCAGGATGGGAATCAGCGGCGCATCGACCCGGCGCAGGCGGGCGCCGGCATCGTTGCCGGGCAGCGGCAGATCGGGGGCGAGCTCGGACAGTGCCTCGGCGACCTGTGCAGCCTCTTCCGCCGACAGCGGCGGCAGGGAGAACAGGCGGCTGACGACGTCCGGATTGCCGGCCACTTCTAGCGGGCCGATCTCGCCTTCGGCCAGGTCTACGTACCAGGGCGGATCGACGGCGATGATCATTTCAGCCGACGGTTGCGGCTTCAGGTAGGGACGCTGGAAGCCCATACCATCGATATTCCAGCCGATACTGGCGGGGCGGATGGCGCCCGCGTTGAGCGGCAGGCCGAGATCGTCTTCCGGATAGAGGCGATGGCTGGCCGCCATGCGTTGCAGGATGTCGGCACCCCGCTCTGGACCGAGCCCGAAGGCACGCAGTCCGGTTTCATGGCCACGGTCGGCCCAGATCAGGCGCAAGATGCCAATATCCTCTTCGCTGACGAATTGCGGTGGCGTGACCAGGGCGCGGTCGACCTTCCACCATTCCTCGGCGCTCTCCGGATATTTTCCCTTCCTGATCTCGATGCCGAACTGGCGTTTGTCGGCCGTCCATTTCAGGATGTAGAACAGTTGTTGGCGGGCGGTGCTTGGTCGTGCCTTTTTCTTGGCGACAGCAATCGAGGTGCGGCGCAGGTCCTCGATCCACGATAGGGCGCTGCCGCTGGGTTGCGCCGCCGGGGTGCGCGCTTCGATGGCCTTGAGCAGCACGGCGGCGACGTGTTTGCAGTGGCGCCCAACCGGGCAGGTACAACGGCTGACGACGCCAATCTCGCCGCTCTGGTCCTGGCTAAGGTAGGCCTGCACCGTGTAGGGCTCCGCTGCCGAGCCGGGGACGAGGGCGCTGAGCATGTTGCCGTTGATGTTCAGGTCGCGCACCAGGTCGACATAGGGCTGGGCCTTGTTGATGTCACGGGTGGCGAACCACTCGGTGACATGCTCCTCGGTAAACGTGGACAGGGTGATGACAGCCATCGAAGGTCAGGCGAACAGCGCGCCGAGGAGCAGGGCGAGCAGCAGGGCGATGATGGCGAGCCAGCGGTTCTGCTGCCGCTGCGCGGCAATCAGCTGCTCGATCTGGGGTTGCAGATCGGCTTTGGCCGGCTGGGCCAGGATTTGATGGACGAGGCGCGGTAGTTGCGGGATGGTGCGCGCCAGGTAAGGGGCTTCCTGCTTGAAGGTCTTGAGCAGGCCGCGCCAGCCGATTTGCTCACTCATCCATCGTTCGAGGAAGGGCTTGGCCGTCTTCCACAGGTCGAGTTCCGGATCGAGTTGGCGGCCGAGGCCCTCAATGTTGAGCAGGGTCTTCTGCAGCATGACCAGTTGCGGCTGGATTTCGACATTGAAGCGACGCGAGGTCTGGAACAGGCGCAGCAGCACCTTGCCGAAGGAAATGTCCTTGAGAGGGCGATCGAAGATCGGTTCGCAGACGGCACGAATGGCTGCTTCGAATTCGTCGACGCGTGTGTCTTTGGGCGCCCACCCTGATTCGATATGCGCTTCGGCGACCCGCTTGTAGTCGCGGCGGAAGAAGGCGAGGAAATTTTGTGCCAGGTAGTTTTTGTCGGAGTCGGTTAGCGTGCCGACGATGCCGAAGTCGAGTGCGACGTAGCGGCCATCCGGGGCGACAAAAATGTTGCCGGGATGCATGTCTGCATGAAAGAAACCGTCGCGGAAAACCTGTGTGAAGAAGATTTCGACACCTGCTGCGGAGAGTTTCTTGAGGTCGATGCCTTCATTGCGCAGACGGTCAATCTGCGAAATCGGGACGCCCTTCATGCGCTCCATGACCATGACAGTCGACGTACAGAAGTCCCAGTGCACTTCCGGGACGATCAGCAGCGTTGAGTCGGTGAAATTGCGGCGCAGTTGCGAGGCGTTGGCCGCCTCGCGCATCAGGTCGAGTTCGTCGCGCAGGTACTTGGCGAATTCGGCCACCACTTCGCGCGGCTTCAGGCGCTTGCCATCCGACCACAGCTTTTCGAGCAGCATGGCCAGATTGTCCATCAGCGCCAGATCGTGCTCGATGACCGACAGCATGTTGGGGCGCAGAATCTTGACGGCGACGTCATGGCCGCCATCCTCGTCGCGCAGTTTGGCGAAGTGCACCTGGGCGATGGAGGCCGAGGCGACCGGAACCGGGTCGAATTCGGCAAAAACGTCATGTGCCGGGCGTCCATAAGCCTTTTCGATTTCCGCCAGGGCCAAGACGGAGTCGAATGGAGGAACGCGATCCTGCAAGCGGGCCAGTTCATCCGCGATGTCGGTAGGCATCAGGTCGCGGCGGGTGGACAGCACTTGACCGAATTTGACGAAGATGGGGCCGAGAGCTTCGAGGGCGAGGCGCAGGCGAACAGCGCGCGGCGTGGATAGGTCGCGCCAGAACTGCAGGGCGTTGGCAATGCGCACCAGGCGGCCGCTCGGCTCGTGTTCGAGCACCATTTCGTCAAGGCCGAAACGGCTGGCGACGGAGGCGATCTTGAGCAGGCGGAAAAGGCGCATGGGCGGTAAACGACCGGCAAAGTCAAACGAGCATCGTAACACGCCTACGCGGCTTGCGGCCCCGCGATTTAAGCCAAAGGGTGTTCGCTTGGTACCGACAATTTGCCAGTCCTTGATTGCAATGGGATACACTAGCCATCGTCGGTTTACCGGCCTTCCGCTGTCCGCAAAACCTTAGCCAAGCTGCCATGAGCGATCTGAAAAATCCAACCGACATCGCACGGGAAGCGCTCAAGCGCCTCGCGGTTCGTCACCTCCCGCCGACGCCCGCCAATTACCAGGCCTGCTATAACGAAATAGCCGATCTACCGAATATTCCGCAGTTTCCTGAATCACCGCTCCGCCAGTTGGCGTCGGCTTTGATCGCCCATAATAGCCGGCAGGAGAATCAGCTCGACCTGCTGGTAGCGGCGATCGGACAACGGAGTTGGCAAGGAGTGACTGATGCGCTGATTGGTTTTGCCCAACCCGATGCGTCGGAGATGGTCGTGTCGAGCGACACGGGCTCCCTAGCTACGCTGCCGGCAGCCTCCGCTCTTGCCTTGGCGCGCTTTATCGAGGCTTTGCTGCCATCCTTTGGCACCGACAATCCACGAGCGCTCGCCGTGGCGGCGGATCTGATTCAGATGCTCAAACAGCCGCAGGTTGAGGTTGTTTCCGTACAGAATGCCATGGGCACCCTGACGCATCACGTTCGTTCGGTGCTCGAGGAGCAACTCGAGGTTCGGGATTCGCTGCTCGCCCTGCTCCACCTGTTAATCGAGAACGTCGGTGAGCTGAGCGAAGACGACCGCTGGCTGAAAGGGCAGATCGATGGTTTGCTGGCCAGCATTACGCCACCGCTGACCTTGCGTCATCTCGACGAGATGGAGCGCCGGATGCGCGATGTGATTGATAAGCAGGCGCGTGCCAAGACGCGCTCCGTTTCGGCCCAGCAGGAGGTGCGTCACATGCTCGCCGAGTTTGTCGAAAGCCTCGCCGTCATGAACCAGTCGAGCAGTGAATTCGAGGCAAAAATCGAGGAAAGTGCACGCCAGATCGAGAGGGTGACCTCGGCCGACGAACTGAAATGCTTGCTCGAAAACGTTATTACGGTGACCCATGCCATGGTCGAGGAGTCGGCTTCGTCGCGGGCGCAATTGAAATCCCTTCAGGTCAAGGTCGAGATTACCGAGGCTGAACTGTTGCAACTGCATCAGGAACTCGACAGCGCCAGCGCCCTGGCTCGCCATGATCCGCTCACCGACGCCCTGAACCGCAAGGGGCTGGACGAAGCGCTGGTACGCGAAATTTCCAGCATGCGCCGTAAGGAAACGCCGCTATCGGTTAGCCTGCTCGATATCGATAATTTCAAAAAACTCAACGACAGCCTGGGGCATGAAGCCGGAGACGGCGCCCTAGTGCATCTGGCCGATGTCACGCGTCGCCACATCAGGCCGAGTGATACCCTGGCCCGTTATGGTGGCGAGGAGTTCGTGATCCTGATGCCGGATACCGTGCTTGATGATGGCATCGAAGTCATTACACGTTTGCAACGCGAGTTGACCAAGGCTATTTTTATGGCCGGGAATGAAAAGGTGCTCATTACCTTCAGCGCTGGCGTCGCCCAGGTTGGGGCGGAGGAGTCAGGTAGCGACGCTATACGTCGGGCCGATCAGGCCATGTACCTGGCCAAGCGGGCCGGCAAGAACCGGGTCATGGGCGGTTGATTCCGGACGAAGCGATGCCGCAGGTCTGCAGCTTTCCCCCGGTTGCCGCGTCCGATGCACGCGTGCTCATCTTGGGCAGCATGCCGGGCGAAGCGTCGCTGCGTGCCGGACAATACTATGCCCATGAGCGCAATGCTTTCTGGCGCATCATGGGCGACCTGATCGGCGCCGGCCCTGCTCTACCTTATCTTGCGCGTCTGGGCCGGCTGCAGGCTGCCGGCATCGCGCTGTGGGACGTGATCGCCGATTGCCGGCGCAGCGGCAGCCTGGATGCCGATATCGTCAAGGAGTCGGTGCGTGTTAACCACTTCGGCGGATTTTTCGCCGCCCATTCCGGCATCGACCGGGTGTATTTCAACGGTGGTGCCGCCGAAGCGCATTTCCGCCGCCATGTTCTGCCGGGGCTGGACGGGAGGAGCATCCGGATGCTGCGTCTCCCTTCCACCAGCCCGGCGCATGCGGCACGGTCCTATGCCGAAAAACTCGCGGCCTGGTCGGTGATAGTTGCCGAATAAAGAGGCAGGGGCAGCGTATAATCGTCGTTTTGCATTTTCTGCCGCGAATCAATGGCCCACGACGTCAAATCCCAGCTGACCAGCCTCTTGCAACAGGCATTGGCCAGCGTTGCCCCGACTGCAACCGATACACCAATCCAGCTCGAACGCCCGCGTGACCCGACGCATGGCGATTGGTCCACCAACCTGGCTATGCAACTGGCCAAGGCGCTGAAGAAAAGTCCGCGCGACATTGCCAATCAACTGCTGGCCGAGTTGCCGGTGACGGTACTGGTAACTAAGGCGGAAGTGGCGGGGGCGGGCTTCATCAATTTCACCCTCGATCCGCGCGCCAAGCTCAACGTTGTACGCGCCGTGCTGACCGAGGGTGAGAATTTCGGTCGTTCGACGCTGGGTGGTTGGCAGAAAGTGCAGGTTGAGTTCGTTTCGGCTAACCCGACCGGTCCGCTGCACGTTGGCCACGGCCGCGGTGCTGCCTACGGCGCCTCGCTATCCAGCCTGCTGACATTTGCCGGCTGGGATGTGACCCGCGAGTACTATGTCAATGATGCCGGCCGCCAGATGGATATCCTTGGCCTGTCCACATGGTTGCGTTATCTCGAGCAACATGGCGTGCTCCTGCCTTTCCCGCCCAATGCCTATCAGGGTAGCTATGTGCGCGACATGGCACAGCAGATGACTGTCGCTCACGGTGACAAGTACGTGCGTGCAGCCGATGATGTGCTGGCCGGTACCCCGGGTTTGCCAGAGGCCGGGCGGGCCGACGACGAGGCCAAACAGCAGCGCGAACTGCATCTCGATGCCCTGATCGCCCGTGCCAAGGACCTGCTCGGCGCCGACTGGACCTACGTGCACCAGCACGCTCTGTCCGAGCAGCTGGCCGATTGCCGAGATGACCTGAAGGAATTCGGCGTCGAGTTCGAGGTTTGGTATTCCGAGAAGTCGCTCTACGACACCGGTTTGGTTGCCCGTTGCGTGGACCTGCTGGAGAAAAAGGGGCATCTCTATGTGCAGAATGGTGCTCGCTGGTTCAAATCGACCGCATTCGGTGACGAGAAGGACCGTGTCGTACAGCGCGAAAACGGTCTGTACACGTACTTCGCCTCCGATATCGCCTACCACTTGAACAAGTTCGAGCGCGGTTTCGACAAGGTCATCAATATCTGGGGCGCCGACCACCACGGTTACATCCCGCGCGTCACTGGTGCCATCAAGGCCCTCGACCTCGATAGCGACAAGCTGCAGGTCGCCTTGGTCCAGTTCGCGGTGCTCTACCGCAACGGCCAGAAGGCATCGATGTCCACTCGCTCCGGCGAATTTGTCACACTGCGCGAACTGCGCAAGGAAGTCGGCAACGATGCCTGCCGTTTCTTCTACGCCCTACGTAAGTCCGACCAACACCTCGACTTCGATCTTGATCTGGCCAAGAGCCAGACCAACGAGAATCCGGTTTACTACATCCAGTACGCCCATGCCCGCGTCTGCTCGGTGATCAGCCAGTGGGGCGGTGATCTCGGTTTGTTGCCCGAGGTCGAGTTGTCGCTGTTGATCAACCCGCGCGAATTGGCCATCGCCAACATGCTGGCCCAGTTCCGCGAAGTGATCGAAACGGCAGCCCGCGACCTTGCGCCGCACATGATCGCCTTCTACCTGAAGGATCTGGCTGGCGAATTCCACGGCTGGTACAACGCCGAGCGCATGCTGGTCGATGATGAGAAGCTGCGTGATGCCCGCATCGCACTGGCGGCAGCCGTGCGCCAGACCATCCGCAATGGCATGGCCATCCTTGGCGTCAGCTGCCCGGAATCGATGTAAGGAACCCTCATGAGTCGCGATATGAAACCCCGTAGGAACCAGCCGGCGAAGAAAAAATCGGGCGGCGGTACGCTGATCGGCATGTTTATCGGCCTTGTTCTCGGGGTCAGTATCGCTGCCGGGGTGGTCTGGTACCTCAACAAGTCGCCGCTGCCATTCGTCGAAAAGGTCCAGCCGCCGCGGCCAGAGGCCAATAACAAGAACGGCGAGCATTCGCAGCCCCTGGCACTGCCGGGTAAACCGGGTGATCCAGTGCCCGAGAAGCGCTTCCAGTTTTACGATATCCTGCCGGGCAAGGCTGATGCCGTACCGGATAAGGCGCCGAAGCCCGACGCCAAGCCGGCCGAAATCCAAAAGGATGAGAAAAGGGACGACAAGAAGGAAGAGATCAAGGAGTCGAAGACGCCGCTCTTCCTGCAGGCGGGATCATTTAGCACGGCACAGGATGCCGATAACCAAAAGGCCAAACTGGCGTTTATGGGCATTGAGGCTGTCGTCCAGCAAGTGATGATTCAGGACAAGACTTTCTACCGCGTTCGTGTCGGTCCCTACACGAAGATCGATGAATTGAACAAAGTGCGTGCCGAGCTTGCCAAATCGGGCGTCGAAGCACAACTCGCCAAATAGGAGTAGCGCATGAAGTTTTCCCGCCGTAATTTTGCTGCCACCATCGTTGCCCTGGGGGCTGTCGTCGCCATGCCGGCCTTTGCTCAGGGGGCTGCACCTTATACCCCGATCATGCCCCCTCAGCCGACCGAGGATGCCGGCAAGATCGAGGTGCTGGAATTCTTCAGCTACGGCTGTCCGCATTGCGCCGAATTCAATCCCTTGTTGACGGGCTGGGTAGCCAAGCAGCAGGGCGATGTCGCCATCCGGAAGGTGCCGATCACCTTTGGACGCGCCGCTTGGGCCAATCTCGCCAAGCTTTATTACACACTGGAAGTGACCGGCGACCTGCATCGCCTGGAAAGTGAAATCTTTAAGGCCATCCACGTTGAGCGCGAGAACCTGTTCGAGGAAAAGGCGCTGACCGAGTGGGCGGTCAAGAAGGGTGTTGATGCCAAGAAGTTTGCCGAAACATTCAATTCTTTTGGCGTCATGAGCAAGGTCAAGCGTGGTGACCAGATGGCACAAACCTACAAGATAACTGGTGTCCCGGCCCTAGCGGTCGAGGGCAAGTACCTGGTCGGCGGCAGGGACTTCAATGAAACCCTGAGCATCACCGACAGCCTGATTGCCAAGGTGCGCGGCGAGAAGTCTGGCAAGGGCACCGGCAAGAAGTAATTGTCCCAAAAGGTCTTCATCACGGGCGCCTCGTCGGGTATCGGCGAGGCGCTTGCCGTTTACTACGCCGCGCAGGGCGCCACGTTGGGGCTGGTCGCACGGCGGGCTGATTTCCTGTGCGACCTCAACGAGCGTCTCGGTGGCGGCCATGCCTGCTACCCGCTCGATGTGACCGATGCCCAGGCTATGCATGATGCGGCAAATGATTTCATGCTGCATTTTGGTGCTCCCCACATCGTCATCGCCAATGCCGGCGTGTCGGCTGGGACGTTGAGCGAGTATGAGGAGGATCTGGCGGTCTTCCGACGAGTCATGGATACCAACGTTTTCGGCATGGCGGCAACATTTGCACCGTTCATCCCGGCCATGAAGGCAGCTGGTGGCGAGCGGTACCTTACCGGGATCGCCTCGGTGGCAGGCATTCGCGGCCTGCCCGGGGCCGAAGCCTACTCGGCTTCCAAGGCAGCGGCCATCGCTTATCTGGAAAGCCTGCGCCTGGAAATGCGACCTTACGGCATCAAGGTGGTGACCATCGCGCCGGGTTATATCCAAACCCCGATGACGGCGATCAATCCATACAAGATGCCCTTCCTATTGCCGGTTACCGAGGCAGCCGAGCGCTTCGCCGCGGCCATCGCACGCGGTAGGTCCTATACGGTGATTCCTTGGCCAATGGGTGTCGTCGCTAAGTTGCTACGATTGTTGCCCAACTGGCTGTACGACCGCTTATTTACCGGAGCGCCGAGGAAGCCGCGCGGCTTGTTAAAATAGCCGAATGCTTACTCTCATGATCAATGGCGAAGCCCGCCAATTTTCTGCCCCGCTGACCGTTGCTGGCTTGGTCGAAGCACTCGGCTATACAGGCAAGCGTATTGCTGTCGAACGCAATGGCGAAATCGTCCCGAAGAGCGAGCACGGCAGCATTGCCTTGGTCTCGGGCGACCAACTTGAAATCGTCGTCGCCGTTGGTGGCGGCTGAACCGGAGAGAACTCCATGCATCAACTGAACATCGCCGGGAAGGCGTACCGTTCCCGCTTGCTGGTTGGCACCGGCAAGTACAAGGATTTCGCCGAAACGCGCGCCGCCATCGACGCCTCGGGCGCCGAGATCGTCACCGTCGCCGTGCGCCGCGTCAATATCGGCCAGGACGCCAGCCAGCCCAGCCTGCTCGATGCTATTCCGCCGTCGCAATTCACGATCCTGCCCAATACGGCGGGCTGCTACACCGCCGATGACGCGGTACGCACCCTGCGCCTGGCGCGCGAACTGCTTGACGGTCATCCACTGTGCAAGCTGGAGGTGCTGGGCGATCCGACCAACCTGTTCCCCAATATGCCAGAAACTTTGAAGGCCGCAGAAACGCTGGTCAAGGACGGTTTTCAGGTCATGGTCTACTGCGCCGACGATCCCATCCAGTGCAAGATGCTGGAGGAAATCGGCTGCGTCGCCGTCATGCCGCTCGCCTCGTTGATCGGGTCCGGCATGGGTATCGTCAACCCGTGGAATTTGCGCCTGATCATCGATAACGCCAGGGTGCCGATCATAGTCGATGCCGGCGTCGGCACCGCCTCGGATGCCACCATTGCCATGGAACTGGGCTGCGACGGCGTGCTGATGAATACCGCCATTGCCCACGCGAAGGACCCTGTGCTGATGGCTTCGGCCATGAAGAAGGGCATCGAAGCCGGCCGTGAGGCCTACCTGGCCGGCCGCATGGCCCGCAAATACTACTCGGCCGACCCCTCGTCGCCGACCACTGGATTGATCGGTTCATGAGCGGCGCACCGCTGATCCAGTCGGGAGCCGCGCACGATGACGGCGTCTACACCGAAGGTCGCGAAGGACACGACGGTCACGGACACATCAAAAGCTTCGTGCGCCGCGCTGGCCGCATGTCCGATGCACAGCATCGCTATTTCGACGACATGATGCCGAAGATCGGCATCGCCTATCAGCCTTCGAGCATCGACCTGAGTGCCGTCTTCGGCCGCGACAATCCGAAGATTCTCGAAATCGGCTGCGGCATGGGCGAAACGACGGCAAAGATTGCCGAAGCCAATCCGGACTACGACTACTTTGGCCTGGAAGTCCATGTGCCGGGCGTCGGCGCCCTGTGCAAGCTGATCGCCGAGAAGAACCTGTCCAACTTGCGCATCGGCAACCACGACGCGGTCGAGGTGGTGCGCGACATGCTGCCGGAAGGCTCGCTGTCCGGCATCCACGTCTTCTTCCCCGATCCGTGGCACAAGACGCGCCACAAGAAGCGGCGGCTGATCCAGCCGCCCTTTGTCGAGCTGCTCGCCTCGCGCCTGAAGCCGGGTGGCTACTTCCATTGCGCTACCGACTGGGAAAACTACGCCTTGCAAATGCTCGACGTACTGGGCCGTGAACCCAGCCTGCAGAACAGCGTCGCCAATCCGACACCCGCCGCTCTTGCCGTTGCGCTGGAAGCCGACAGCAGTGCTGGCCTCGCCGGCTTCGCGCCGCGCCCCGAATACCGGCCGCTGACCAAGTTCGAAAACCGCGGCCTGCGCCTCGGGCACGGCGTCTGGGACATCATTTTTACCAAGCGCTGAACGGCGCCACCAAGGAAACTCAAGCAACATGTGGTTCAAGAATCTTCAAATCTACCGCCTGCCGACGCCGTGGAACATCGATCTGGCCAAATTCGACGAGCAGCTCGGCCGCGGAACCTTTGCTCGCTGCGCCAGCCACGAGCCGATGTCGCGTGGCTGGGTGTCACCGCGCAAGGATGGCGGCCTGATTTATGCGAACAATCGGCAGTGGCTGATCGCCCTGGCCGTCGAGCAGCGCCTGCTGCCCTCGTCGGTTGTCAACGATGAGGTCCGCGAACGGGCCGACAAGCTGACTGACGAACAGGGCTATGCGCCGGGCCGCAAGGCGATGCGCGAATTGAAGGAGCGCGTCACCGAGGAACTCATGCCGCGCGCCTTCACCAAGAAGCGTACGACCTTCGTCTGGATCGATCCGCAGAACGGCTGGTTCGTCGTCGACGCCGGTAGTCCGAGCAAGGCCGAGGAGGTGATCGAGCACCTGCGTCACTGCCTCGACGAGTTTCCCTTGTCTCCTTTGCATACCCAGTTGTCGCCGCAATCGGCAATGGCCGACTGGCTGGCCGGCGGCGATGCGCCGCAAGGCTTCACTATCGACCGCGATTGCGAACTGAAGGCAGTCGGCGAGGAAAAGGCAGCGGTGCGCTACGTGCGTCATCCGTTGGGCGACGAAGTCAGTGGCGAGATCAAGTCGCACCTGGCGGCGGGCAAGCTGCCGACCAAGCTGGCGCTGACCTGGGATGACCGTATTTCCTTCGTGCTCAGCGAAAAGCTGGAAATCAAGCGCCTTGCCTTTCTTGATCTGCTCAAGGAAGAGGCTGAGAAGAGCGCCGAACATGCCGATGAGCAGTTCGATGCCGATTTTGCACTGATGACCGGCGAACTATCCCGTTTCCTGCCACAACTGATCGAGGCGCTGGGCGGCGAGATCGTCGATTCGACTCCGGCTGGCAGCGCCACACCGCCTTGGGTAGCGTGAAGAGCAGCGATTCTTGTCCCTGCGGCAGCGGCTACTCGTATGGTAGCTGCTGCGCACCTTTACATGAAGGTGCTACACCTTCCAGCGCTGAGGCGTTGATGCGTTCGCGCTACAGCGCCTACGTCCTGAAGCTGGAAGACTATCTGCTCGCCACCTGGTACCCGGATACCCGACCCAGCGAACTCGACCTCGCCGCTGACGGCAGTAAGTGGCTGGGGCTAGAGGTGAAAAAGCATTTCCAGCAGGACGAGAACCACGCTACCGTCGAATTTATCGCCCGCTACCGCATTGCCGGTAAGGGGCATCGCCTGCACGAAATCAGTCGTTTCGTGCGTGAAGGCGGTCGCTGGTACTACCGCGACGGCGACTGGTCCTGATCGGCGGCCGCGGCTGGTACAGCAAAACCTCGGGCTGGCCAGATAAATACGGCGAACAACACCCCTTCGATCAGCAAACCGAGCAGTGCCGGCAGCAGGCTGGCCAGCCCACCCAGACCGAACAGCACCAGGCCGCCGGCTGAAACTAACAACATCAGCGTCGCCACCAGGCGAGTAGCTGGATTGCGTTCGCCGATTACCAATCGGGGCAGGGCGATGATCAGCGGGCCGAGCCCGAAAGCCAGGCCGATGATGAGCAGTGGAGAGAACAACTCGAACAGTTTGCGTGCGGCAGGAAGTTTCCCCGTACCGTGGGAGAGCAGGAGCAGTGCGGCCGGCGCCAGGGTCAGGGCGCTGCCGAGGAGCAGGGCAAGCAAGCGAAGCGGAGCGTTCATTGATGAAGAGGTCGGCAAGTAGTGAATCTCGTCATGGCGGGAACTGTCGAGTCAGTCCCGCATCATACCGCCGCCAGCCCCAGGCAGCTCATTCGAGGGGCTTGCCACGAATGCACACCTGACCTAGGCTGAAAGCGAATTCCGGGCAATGGAGACCACATCATGAAAAAGCATGTCAGCGGCTTGGTTGCCGCCCTCTTTCTGGCCAGCCAGTTGATAGGTTGCGCTAACATGGATGAAACCCAGCGCACGACAGCCACCGGCGCAGCGGTCGGTGCCGTGGCAGGAGCTCTGCTTGGCGGCGTGACGGCAGGTGGCCACACGGGCCGCAGCGCGGCGACCGGGGCGGCGATCGGCGCTGCGCTGGGGGCGGGTGGTAGCTACCTGTGGTCGCGCCACATGCAGGAACAGAAGGCAGCGATGGAGCATGCGACCCAGGGAACCGGTATCGGCGTTACGCAGACGGCCGATAACCAGTTGAAGCTCGACATTCCGAGCGACCTCTCTTTCGACTCTGGGCGCTACGACATCAAACCGGCCCTGCATGCCGTGCTCGACCGTTTCGCGACGACGCTCAACCAGAATCCGGTGACCACCGTCCGCATTATCGGGCATACCGACAATGTTGGCAGTGATGCTATCAACAACCCGTTGTCGGTCAATCGGGCGGCGGCGACCCGCGACTACCTGGTGTCACGTGGTGTTGCGAGCAGCAGGATCAGTATCGACGGTCGCGGCGAGCATGAGCCGGTGGCTGACAACAACACGGCGGCCGGGCGGGCGAAGAATCGGCGGGTCGAGATTTTCGTCGCCGAAGCGCCGAAATCCTGATTCACAGGAATTTTTCGAGCAGGACGTTCAGGAAGCGCCGGCCCTTGGCGGTCGGCGCAATCTTTTCCGGACCGATTTCGAGCAGGCCCTCGGCCTCGGCGGCCTTCAGTTGCGGCAGGATGGTCTGCAGCGAGCGGGCGGTGCGCGCCTCGAACAGTGAGGGGTGAAAGCCGTCGGCCAGGCGCAGGGCGTTCATCATGAATTCGAAAGGCAGGCTGGCCGCCTCGACTTCATTGTGTTCCTGCACCGCGTTGCCGCTCCGGATATGCTCGAGATAGGCCTTGGGGTGCTTGTGACGCATCTGGCGCAGCACGCGGTCGTGCAGGGTCAGTTTGGAATGGGCTCCAGCGCCGATACCCAGGTAGTCGCCGAAATACCAGTAATTGAGGTTGTGCTTGCACTGGCGGCCTGGCTGGGCAAAAGCTGAGGTTTCGTAATTGACGAAGCCGGCATCGGCTAACCGTGCCTCGATGGCTTCCTGCATGTCGGCACACAGGTCGCTTTCCGGCAATTCCGGCGGAAAAGCGGCGAAGCGGGTGTTCGGTTCGAGGGTCAGTTGGTAGCAGGACAGGTGGGTCGGTGTCAGGCTCAGGGCAGTCTCGACATCGCTCAGGGCTTGCGCCAGCGTCTGATCGGGCAGTCCATACATCAGGTCGAGGTTGAAGGTGTCGAAATGCTCGCCGGCCAGTCGTGCCGCGCGTTTCGCTTCCTCAGCATCGTGAATGCGGCCGAGGGCCTTCAGGTGCTCGTCGTTGAAACTCTGAATACCGAGCGATAGGCGATTGACCCCGGCGGTGCGGAAGCAGGCGAATTTCTCTGCTTCCACCGTACCCGGGTTGGCTTCCAGCGTGATCTCGGCCTCCGGTGCAAGCATGGCCAAGGCGCGGAACGCGGCGAGCAGTTCATCGATGGCAGCTGGCGAGAGCAGGCTGGGCGTGCCGCCGCCAAAGAAGACGCTGACGACCGGCCTGCCCCAGATCAAGGGCAGGGCAGATTGCAGGTCGGCGATCAGGGCATCGACGTATTCGCGTTCGGGGATCGTCTCACCGGCCTCGTGCGAATTGAAGTCACAGTACGGGCATTTCTGAACACACCATGGCACATGGACGTAGAGGGCGAGCGGCGGCGAAACGCGGAATTCGAGAGCAGCCGTCGCTGACGGTGCTTTGCTGGCGGCGAAGATCGGGATGGTGCGAGCCATGAAGAGGGGGCAGGTGTCTTCCTGCCGTTGCGGGGATACAGGGAGCGGTTGACCTAAAGCAGCGGCAGACGTTCGATCAATGTCTGCATGGCCCTACCGCGGTGCGAGACCTTGTTCTTGGTGTCGGCATCCAGTTCGGCCGCGGTCTGCCCGAAATCCGGGACAAAGAACAGCGGGTCGTAGCCGAAGCCGCCTTCCCCTTTTTGCGCCGGCAGAATTTCACCCTGCCATTCCCCCTCGGCGATGATTGGCTGTGGATCGTTGGCCGCACGGACGAGAACCAGTACGCAGTAAAAATGTGCTTGGCGGTTGGTCTGGCCGGCCAGGTGGGCGAGCAGCTTCTCATTGTTGCGGGCATCCGATTTCGGTTCGCCGGCATAGCGCGCCGACAGCACGCCGGGCGCACCATGCAGGGCGCTGACACACAGACCGGAATCGTCGGCCAGGGCCGGCAGGCCGCTGTATTCGGCGGCGTGGCGAGCCTTGGCCAAAGCGTTTTCGACGAAGGTGCAGTGCGGCTCCTCGGCTTCCGGAATGCCCAGCGCTCCTTGCGGAATGACCTCAAAACCGAGCGGTGCGAGCAGCGCATTCAGCTCCTTCATTTTCTTGGCGTTGTTCGAGGCGAGAACGAGCTTTTTCATGAGGCCAGGGCGCTCTCTTGGGCGGCAACCAGCTGGCGGATGCCCTGTGTGGCCATATCCATCAACACGTTCATTTGCTCGCGCGTGAACGGCTCGCCTTCGGCGGTGCCCTGCACTTCGACGATGCCACCTTTGCCGGTCATCACCACGTTCATATCGGTGTCGCAGCCGGAGTCTTCCGGATAGTCGAGGTCGAGGACTGGAGCGCCTTCGAAGATACCAACCGAGATGGCGGCGACGTGGTCCCTGACCGGGTTGGCGGGTAGTTTTCCGGCTTGCACCAATTTGTCGCAGGCCTCGTAG
>JAGWUW010000014.1 GCA_028868235.1 Betaproteobacteria bacterium
TATCTGAACAGCACCCGTCCCACCCAAGCCGTTACGCTCGCAGTCCTGAATTATCCAGAGCTAACCGAAGCAGTCAAAAATAAACAGATCGACTTCGTCCTCACACAGCCCGTTCATTACATTCAGTTAGCGCGAGAACATGATCTGCTTTCGCCGCTAGCCACGCTAATCGAGCGAAATGGCGACAAGCAGTTGGCGACTTTCGGGGGAGTTATCCTGACCCGTAGCGACCGCCGCGACATTCAGCGCCTGAGTGACCTGCGCGGCAAGCGTATCGCCACCAGCAGCCGCTCCTCGCTGGGTGGCTACCTGATGCAGGCCTACGAACTCCACCAGATCGGCATCGAATTACCGGATGACGCACAGATCATCGAAACCCGCCAATCCCAGGACAGCACGGTCGCCGAACTGCTTGCGGGACGTGTCGATGTCGCATTTGTACGCACCGGGGTCATCGAGAGCATGCAGCGCGAGCAGAAACTGGACCCAACACTTCTCCGCATCGTCAACCGTCAGCCAGCCGAAAACTACCCGCAGCCCCTATCGACTCGCCTGTACCCAGAGTGGCCGGTTGCCGCAATGCCGTGGGCGAATCCCGACCTCACCCGGCAAATCGCCGCCGCGCTCCTATCCTTGTCGAGTAGCGGCAATGCCCAGCGGGCGGCCCAGATGTACGGTTTCACAGTTCCCGGCGACTACCGACCAGTGGAAAAGCTGATGCGACAATTCCGTCTGCCCCCCTTCGAAACGCCGCCGGAGTTCACGCTGAGCGACGTTATGCGGCAATACGGCTTTACCCTTGCCATTGGGGGCAGCCTCGGAGCACTTGCCCTGTTGTTCGTCGTCCTGACGCTGCTACGTAGCGTGCGCAAGCTGAAGACCGAGCGCGCCCTCACGGCTGCTGCCATGGCCAAGGTAGTTGCCGCAGAAAACCGCTTTCGCGCCATTTTCGAAAATGTCGATGCCCTGGCTATCCAAGCCTATCGGCAGGATGGCATTATTCTTTACTGGAACCATGCTTCGGAAAGAATTTACGGCTACACGGCAGCCGAGGCGATAGGCAAATCACTGTTCGACCTGATCATCCCTCCTGGCATGCGCGATGAGGTAAGAAATACGGTAGATCAGATGTTCGAGCGCCAGGCCGCCATTCCGGCAGGACGCCTGACCTTGATGCGCAAGGGCGGTAGCCCGGTCGAGGTGTACTCCAGTCACGCCATCATCGAATCCAGCGACCAAGGAACGATGATGTATTGCCTGGATATCGATATGAGCGAACTGTCGCGTACCGAACAGGCGCTCCTGCAAAGCGAAACAAAACAACAGATGATTTTGCGCACCCTCGGCGAGGGCGTCTATGGCACCGATAACAATGGCGTGTGCACCTTCATCAACCCGGCCGGTCTGGCCTTGCTGGGTTACGAGGAGCAGGATGTTCTCGGCCACGATACCCATAGCCTCTTTCATCACCACTACGCCGACGGTTCACCCTTTCCGGTTGAGGAATGCTCACTTCGACGCACCATACGCGACGGCAAGACCCGACGCCTCAACGATACTTTCTGGCGCAAGAACGGCAGCAGCTTCCCGGCCCGCGTCACAGTCTCGGCCATCACCCGCGACGAAGCGATTGCCGGCGCCGTCACCACTTTTTCGGACATCAGCGAAAGTCGGCGCATCACGCACGAACTCGAAATGCACCGTAATCACCTGGAGGAACAGGTCAGGCTGCGCACGGAACAGCTCGAAATCGCACGCCGGGACGCCGAAGCCTCCAGCCGCTCGAAGAGTGCTTTTCTGGCCAACATGAGCCACGAAATCCGCACGCCGCTGAATGCCGTGCTCGGCATGGTCCATCTGCTCAAGCGGGATGCGCCGACGCTGGAGCAAATTGATCGTCTGGAAAAGATCGACATGGCCTCCCAGCACCTGCTGGCTGTCATCAACGACATCCTCGACATCTCGAAAATCGAGGCCGGCAAGCTGGTTCTCGATGAAACGGCCGTCGACATTGGGAACATTCTCAAACGTGTCGTATCCGTACTCGGCGAACGGGCTCGCGAAAAAGGTCTGACCCTGCATATCGAATCCGACGACTTTACGCACTCCCTCCTCGGCGACCCGACGCGGATTTCGCAGTGCCTGATCAATTATGTCGGTAACGCCATCAAATTCACCGAACATGGCCAGGTGACAATACGTGCCCGACGCATCTCGGCCAGCGATAACAACGTGACGATACGCTTCGAGGTCGAAGATACCGGCCCCGGCATTGCGGAAGCGTCGGTAAACCGGCTGTTCGGTATTTTCGAACAGGCAGACAGTTCAACCAGTCGAAAATTTGGCGGCACCGGCCTCGGCTTGGCCATCACCAAGCGCCTAGCCGAACTGATGGGTGGGGGCGTCGGGGTACGCAGCACACTCGGCCAGGGCAGCTGTTTCTGGTTCACGGCGACGCTAAAACCAACCGACGAGGCCATGGAGGCCTTGCGTTCGACCATTGCCGGCCTGACCCCGGATGCCATCCAGTCGACGCTATCCGGCCGTCACGTCCTGGTCGTCGAGGACGAATTCATCAACCAGGAAATCGCCCGCGAGCTGCTCGCCGAACTGGGGATTACAGCCGACAGTGCCAGCAATGGTCTGCAGGCCATCGAATTGATTCAGCGCCAGCCCTACGACCTGGTCCTGATGGACATGCAGATGCCTGAAATGGACGGTCTGGAGGCCACGCGACGCATTCGGGCGATGCCGGAATTCATGCTCCTGCCTATCGTTGCCATGACGGCCAATGCCTTCGCAGAAGACCGCGAACGCTGCCTGGCAGCCGGCATGAACGATTTCCTGACCAAGCCGGTGGAACCGGATGAGCTGAAGCAGCTCCTGCTGCATCACCTCACGACATAGCCCTGCAAATCGGCGACATCCTCACCCTGATCGCAAAATTCGTCTAGCCGCAACGATCCCGCGATATTGGGCTTCCTCGAATAACGAAAATCCCGAAAGATCGGCATGAGCCAGCGTCAGGCGCGGCGACTGGAAGGCCGCCAACCGCTCCCGTTCGCCGGAAAACAGGCTCCCGACTACCGGACGGCGCATCGCGTGACCGTTGCGAAACACATCAAGGCGCGTCGCCAATCGCCGGATATCCGGATGTACTCGCTCCAGCTCGACCAGTACACTGTCGGCCCACAGCTCCCGAGGCGTTTCAAGCAGCAGACGGCGCCCCGCTTCAGGCGTCAGATCATGCAGCGCCCGGTAGTAGGTGAATACGGTGCTACCCGGCTGACGCCGGATCAGCTGGTGAGTGGCATTCACATAACCGAGGCTAGGACTATCGTAAAAAACGTTATCCCAGGCCGGTACCGCACCATGCCGCTCCTCTGGCCTGGCCGACAGATGCAGATTGGCTGTCAGCCACGGCGCGTATTCACCAGCCAGAGCAGCCGCCTTCAATTGTCCAGGCATCGCGCCCCACACACGGGGCAAAACAAAAGCTGGAGCGGCCCAGATCACCTGCTTCGCGGCGTAACGCACGACCCGTTCACCGATCAGCACATCGACTGCAATGCTGGATCTGCTCTCCTCCATCCGGCCAACCATGGCTCCTGTCTGCACTCGATCCCCGGCCGCTGCGGCCAGACCGCGAACCAGCCAGGCATTACCCTCCGGGGCGGTGAGCACCGTGTCGTCGGTGGCATTGGCTGCTGCACCATTACGACAGGCAAAATAATGGAGCCCGGCCCAAGCTGAGGTCCGGGTGTAATCGGCGCCATAGTCGTCACGGCACGCGTAATTGGCCAACCAGTGCAACGTTGGTGCGGTAAAGCCATTGTCGAGCAGCCATTGGCGGAAGCTCAACTTGTCCAGCGCTCGCCATTCGGCATCCTGGCTGGACAGGGCCATCGGAATGGCAAACAAGCGCCGGCCGTCCTGCCCCGTCGCACGTTTCAAGGAGTCCATCTGCTCGTGAAAGCGTTTTTGCTGCTGGCGCTCCGCGGCATCCACACCCCGATGCGGCAACAAGCCGTCCTCCCACAGACCTTGGCGATAGACCCGCTCCTGAGGCGTGCCGCATAAGTAGCGCTCGTCGTAGGTGGGCCGCAGGGCAGCCGGATCGCCTTGGAGGACACCGAGTTCAGCAAGCAATTCCCGAACATGCACCGCCTCCGGTCCGGGCAAGGGCAGGTAGTGAGCCCCCCACGGATAAGCAGCGACAGGTGATCGCCCACTGCGGGAATTTCCACCGGGTTCACTCTCCATATCGAGAACCGTGAAATCATGGCAACCGTGGCGATCCAACCACCATGCCGCCGACAACCCCGAAATGCCAGCACCAACGATCAAGACGCCGGTGTTCCGAGTCACAGCCGGTGCAGGCAGTTGACCGTCACGCAGGCGATGACCGAGCGCCAGGTTCATGCCAAGCAATTCGCCCGGCGGCAGAGGGTGTTTTCCAGCAGGAGCGCAACCAAACAGGGCAGCCGCCCCGATACTGGCCAGGAATTCCCGCCGGTTAGTCAAATTTTCGCAACGACAGGCTGACCGAGAGTTGCGCCCCGAGCCAGCCGAGGAAGGCTCCCACGCCGGCTAGTACAGCGACTTCGCCGGCCCCCGGCTGGCGCAGCACAAAGGCGCTGCCGTAGAGCGTCGCCAGTTCGCCAATCGGGGCCGCCAGCAAGCGCAGGGCGCCAAGCACCAGTGCCGCGGCGAGTACACCGCCAAGGATACCCTGCAAGGCACCGAAGTAGTAGAACGGTCGGCGAATGAATCCGTCGGTGGCACCGATCATGCGCGCCACCTCGATCTCGGCAGACTGGGCCATGACCTGCAAACGGATGGTATTGAAGGTCACGGCGATCAATCCGGCACCGAATAGCCCTGCCAGCATCGACAACGCCAGCTTGCCCAAGCGCAGGAAAGCGTCGAAACGCTTCACCCAAGCCGAGTCGAGCTGAACGTGGGCGACCTTTGGCCATCCGGCAATTTCCTTGCGCATGATTTCCAACGCTTCCGGCTCGGTATTGTTCGGCTCGACAATGAACGCATCGGGCAGCGGATTACGCGGCAGGCTGGCGACGATTTCCGCCATGCCCTCGCTTGCCTGCATGCGCTTCAGAGCATCCTCCTTAGGTACGAAGCGCCATTTTCCGGCTGCCGCAGCACGCAGGCGACTCTCGATCTCGCTGATGTCTTTCTTGCCCGCCTCAAGATTCATGAACAGGCTGATCTGCTGCACTCCCGTCGCATTACGTCCCAAGTCGCGCAGGTTGTCGAGAACGATGTAGCCAAATGCTGGCAGGGTCAGCGCAATCCCAATGACGAGCAGCGACAGCAGGGTATTGAGTGGCGACGCAATCAGGCGGCGGAAAGCCAGGCCAAGTGCGGCACTATGCTGAGAGAACCAGGCTTTCACTGAACAACCCTCCCGTGATCGAGACGCAACACGTTGGGGTGATAACGCTCGATCCACGTCTGATCGTGCGTGGCGACTACAACCGTAACACCGACACGATGGAAATCGGCAAAGATTTCGAGGATTTCTGTGGCCGACTCGCTATCGAGGTTACCGGTCGGCTCATCGGCAATCAACACGGTCGGCCGGTTGACCACGGCACGGGCAATGGCCAGGCGTTGTTGCTCACCACCGGAGAGGGCTATTGGATTGGCTTTCTCGCGGGAGAGCAGACCGACTTTATCGAGCGCGGCCTGGGCGCGGCGCACCGCCTCGCGGCGCGGCAAGCCGGCGATCTGCAGCGGCAATAGCACGTTGTCGAGGGCACAGCGGTCGAATAGCAGCTTCTGGTCCTGGAAGACCAGGCCGAAATGCCGACGCACATGCGGCATGGCGCTCCGACGCAAGGCAGTCAGGTTCTGGCCGTTGACCACCAGGCTACCGGCAGTCGGCTGTTCGATTGTCGAAATCAGCTTGACCAGCGTCGTCTTGCCGGCACCGGAATGGCCGGTGATCAGCACCATCTGCCCAGCATCGATACGGAAGCTGACATCGCGTACGGCTTCGAGGCCGCCCGGATAGCGCTTGGTCAGGTTACTGGCTTCGATCATTCTGGGTCGGTAGTTGCTGAAAATTGGTTATCAGTAAGCAAGCAGCTCATGGGTTGGCTAGCAATCAACTGCGCAGGCTAGCCCCCCCAAATTCGCCTCACTCGAACAGCGCGTCCACGAAATCCTTGGCCGAGAACGGACGCAGGTCATCAATCTGCTCGCCAACGCCGATAAAACGGATCGGCTTGGGGCACTGGCGGGCGATGGCGGCGACCACGCCACCCTTGGCCGTGCCGTCGAGCTTGGTGACGACCAGGCCGGTGACGTTGATCGCCTTGTCGAAGGCCTTGACCTGCTGCAGTGCGTTCTGGCCAATGTTGGCATCGAGCACGAGCAGGGTTTCGTGCGGCCCTTCCGGGTCGATCTTCTGGATCACGCGACGCACTTTGGCGATTTCTTCCATCAGGTGAAGCTGGGTCGGCAAGCGCCCCGCCGTATCGGCCAGCACAATGTCGATGCCGCGTGCCTTGGCCGCCGAGATGGCGTCATAGATCACGGCTGCAGGATCGCCGGATTCCTGCGCGATAACCGTCACGTTGTTGCGCTCACCCCACGTCTGCAATTGCTCACGAGCGGCAGCGCGAAAGGTATCGCCAGCAGCCAGCAGCACGCTCTTGCCCTGGGTCTGGAAATACTTGGCCAGCTTACCGATGGAGGTTGTCTTACCAGCTCCATTGACACCGGCAATCATGATCACGAATGGTTTGTGCGTATTGAAATCGAGAGGCTGCTCAAGCGGCTGCAAAATTTCGAACAGGGCGTCGTGCAATGCCTGCTGGATCGCTGCCGGCGTATCGAGCTTGTCGCGCTTGGCTGCCTTCTTCAGTTCGTCGAGCAGGTGGGTGGTCGCCTCAATGCCGACATCGGAAGTCAGCAGCAGGGTTTCCAGTTCTTCGAGCAGCTCGTCGTCCACCTTGCCGCGCGAGAAGATGGATTTGAGTTTGCCGCCCCACTGGGCGCGGGTCTTGGCCAGCCCTTGGAACAGGCGCTCGCGCCAGGATGGTTTGGCCGCCTCGACCGGCGCCTCGGAGGCCGAGGTCTCCGGCTTGGTTTCGGGCGAGGATTTTTTCAGGAAACTGAACATGGGAAAGTTGGTCTCAAGCCTTGCTGACAGGCGGGCGGCTAGCCGTTAAGATGCCGTCCGGTTGGATGCAAAATCAGCCGCAAATTCTAGCAGAAAGCCCTCGCTCACTCGCTCCCATTCGCCATGCGCCTCAAATACCTGCTCCCCGTTTTGCTCGCTGCCGGACTATCCACCGCCAGCTTCGCCAATCCGTTCGAAACCACGCTGAGGAACGGCCTGCGCATCATTGTCAACGAAGATCATCGCGCACCGACCGCCGTGCAGATGGTCTGGTACCGCATCGGCAGCATGGATGAAGTCGACGGCGCATCCGGTGTCGCCCATGTACTGGAACACATGATGTTCAAGGGCACACCGAGCGTCGGTCCCGGCGAATTCAACAAGCGTGTCGCCGCCGCTGGCGGCAAGGACAATGCCTTTACCAGCCGTGACTACACCGCTTACTTCCAACAAATCCCGAAGGAAAAGCTGGAAGACATGATGCAGCTCGAAGCCGACCGCATGCGTCACCTGAATGTTGACGCCAAGGAATTCGAGCAGGAGATCAAAGTCGTCATGGAAGAACGCCGGATGCGCACCGACGACAGTCCGCAGGCCAAGTTGTTCGAACAGATGAATGCCGTCGCCTTCCTGGCGCATCCGTATCGCCGCCCTATCATCGGCTGGATGAGCGATCTGGAAACGATGACCGCTGCCGACGCAAAGGCTTGGTACAACACCTGGTATGTACCGAACAACGCCTATATCGTGATTACCGGCGACGTCGACCACCGAGCCGTCTTCGCCTTAGCTGAAAAGTACTACGGCCCGCTCGAAGGGCACGCCCTGCCACCCCGCCGCCAGGAGATCGAACCCAAGCAGGAAGGCCCGCGCCGGGTCACCGTCAAGGCGCCGGCCGAACTGCCGATCCTGATCATGGGCTACAAGGCCCCCATCCTGCGCGACGTCGAAAAGGACAGCGATCCATACGCCCTGGAAATGCTCGCCGCCATCCTCGATGGCCACGACGCCGCCCGCTTCAACAAGAAACTGGTACGCGAGGACAAGGTTGCCCTGTCGGCCGGTATCGACTACGACAACACGGCACGCGGCCCGGGCATGCTTTATCTGCACGGCACCCCTGCGGAAGGCAAGACGGTGGCAGACCTGGAAGCCGCCCTGCGTGCCGAAATTTCCCGCGTCCAGCAGGACGGCGTCTCGGCTGCCGAACTGAAGCGCGCCAAGGCGCAACTGATTGCCAGCGAGGTCTACAAAAAGGACTCCATGTTTGGTCAGACCATGGAAATCGGCCAGATCGAATCTGCAGGACTCCCCTACCAGAAACTGGACCGCATGCTGGAAAAGCTTCAGCAAGTCACCCCCGCGCAGATTCAGGCAGTTGCCAAGAAGTATTTTGACGACGACGCGCTGACCGTCGGCATTCTCGATCCGCAACCACTCGACGGCAAACCACGCCGCCCGACCATCGCCACCCGCCACTGATGAAAACAGCCATGAAAAGACTGATTACAGCAGCCTTCGCCCTCGTGCTGGCCCAAACCGCCCTGGCCGGCGTCAAAATTGAACATTGGGTCTCATCCTCCGGCGCCCGCGTCTATTTCGTCGAAAGCCGAGTCCTGCCCATGCTCGACGTGCAGGTCGATTTCGCCGCCGGCTCGATGTTCGATCCGGAAGGCAAGGCCGGCCTCGCCGCGCTAACCCGTGCCACCCTCGACAACGGGGCTGGCACACTGGATGAAACGGCGATTGCCGAACAGCTCGCTGACATTGGCGCCAACCTCGGTGGCGGCGCAGATACTGACCGCGCCAGCGTTTCGCTACGCACCTTATCCGCCCGCGACAAGCGCGATACGGCGCTGTCCATCCTTAAGGACGTGCTGCAGGCGCCGCACTTTGATACCGCCGTTTTCGAGCGCGAAAAAGCAAACACCATTGCTGCCTTGAAGGAAGCGATGACCCGCCCCGATAGTATCGCCGGCAAGGCTTTCTGGGCGGCGATGTACCCTAATCACCCCTATGGTCAGCAAGCGACGCCGGAAAGCGTCGCTACGCTAACCCGCGATGACCTCGTCGCCTTCCACGCCCGCTATTACAACGCCGCCAATGCCAGCATTACGCTGGTCGGCGATCTATCGCGCCAGGATGCCGAAAAAATCGCTGAAATCCTCTCCAGCGGACTGCCGAAAGGCGCTGCGGCAACACTGCCCGCCGCACCAGCAGCCCCGAAAGCATCCCTGATCCAACTGCCCCACCCTGCCAGCCAAGCCCACATTTACATCGGCCTGCCGACCATCGAACGAGGCAATCCCGACTTCTTCCCACTGCTCGTCGGCAACTACACACTGGGTGGCGGCGGATTCGTTTCCCGCTTAATGAAGGAAGTTCGTGACAAACGCGGTTACGCCTACAGCGTCTACAGCTATTTCTCCCCGATGCGTCAGGCCGGCCCCTTCCAGATTGGTTTGCAGACCAAGCGTTCTCAGGCCAAGGATGCCATCAAGGTCGCCCGCGACATCCTCGATGGTTTCCTGAAGGAAGGGCCAAGCGAAGAGGAGCTTGCTGCCGCCAAGGCCAACCTGACCGGCAGCTTCCCGTTGCGCCTGGACAGCAACAAGAAAATTCTCGACAACGTAGCCGTCATTGGCTTCTTCGGACTCCCTCTCGACTACCTGGACCAATACCAAGCCAAGGTGCAAGCGGTCACCACCGCCGAAATCAAGGCCGCCTTCGCCCGCCGCGTCCGACCGGAGAATCTGATCACCGTCACGGTAGCGGCCGATTGAACTCAGTACGCATCGTCGGTGGCGAGTTCCGCCGGCGAGTTCTCCGCTTTCCCGACAGTATCGGCCTGCGCCCAACACCAGACCGCGTCCGCGAAACATTGTTCAACTGGCTCGGGCAGGATCTTGATGGCTGGGACTGCCTCGACCTGTTTGCCGGCAGCGGCGCACTTGGCTTCGAAGCGGCTTCGCGCGGTGCAGCCAGGGTCGTCATGGTGGAACAAGCCCCCAAAGTCCTCGCTGCATTACATGAAAACCACGAATTACTCCATAAACCAAGCGGAGTAGAGATCATTCGCGCGGATGCGATACAATATTTGACCTCGACGAAGGCAAAATTCGACCTGATCTTCCTCGATCCTCCCTATAAGAAAGGCTGGATTGCCCGCCTGGAGCCACTCCTTTCTGGCGTACTGAACGAAGATGCGGCGATCTACGTCGAAGCAGAACATGAAATCAAATCGCTCGGCGATTGGCGTACGATGCGCCAAGGCAAAGCGGGGGAAGTCCACTTTCACTTGTTGCAACGGCAGACAACTTGAACAAACTTAACCATCGCGTTGCGATCTACCCCGGCACCTTCGACCCAATCACCCGGGGTCATGAGGATTTGGTCCGGCGTGCCGCCTCGCTGTTCGACAAGCTGATTCTGGCTATCGCTGAAAGCCCTTCCAAGCAGCCGCGCTTCACGCTGGCCGATCGTGTCGAGATGGCCACCGAGATTCTCGGCGACCTGCCTAATGTCGAAATCGTCGGATTCAACTCGCTGCTCATGAACTTCGTCCACGAGAAGGGCGCCAAAGTCGTCGTCCGTGGCCTTCGTGCCGTTTCTGACTTTGAATACGAATTCCAGATGGCCGGCATGAACCGCAGTGTCTACCCTGAAGTCGAAACCGTGTTTCTGACGCCGGGCGAGCAATACATGTTCATCTCCGCTACTATGGTGCGTGAAATTGCGCGCCTGGGTGGCGATGTCAGCAAATTTGTGCAACCTTGTGTAGAAAAGCGCCTGCGGGCGAAAATCACCGCTTAACCGAGAGAGGAACAGCTATGTCTCTGATTATTACCGACGAATGCATCAATTGCGATGTGTGCGAGCCGGAGTGCCCTAACGAGGCCATCTCCCAGGGCGAGGAGATTTACCAGATCGACCCGAACAAGTGCACGGAATGCGTCGGTCACTACGACGAACCCCAGTGCGTCCAGGTCTGCCCGGTCGACTGCATCCCCAAGGATCCTAACCACGTCGAATCCGAAGAGATGCTGTGGGTAAAATATGAAAAGCTGACCGGCAATAAGCGCTCCTGAACACCTGTTTTCCCCAATAAAAAACCCGCGCATTCGCGGGTTTTTTATTACCTGATCGCGGCTAACCGGATCAAGCTGCTGCCTGAAACTCCCGATCACTCAGCGGCACCAGCATTTCCTGAACGCGGGCAATAATTTCTTCCAAGGCATCGATCTGCTGCAGCAAGCCCTTCTCGACTCCCTCCAACTCGGCGATGCGGTCTTCCAGCGTATCGGTAGCCTGATGGATGCGCTTGATGCTTTCGAGACGGCGCTTCAACTGGATCTGGTGTTCGCGGACCTGGGTTTCCATTGGCGCCATCACGGCACGCAACCATACCTCGGCATCGCGGTTGGCATGCTCGAAGGCACGACGAACCTGGACCGCCACTTCCTCGAAGAACTTCTGCGTGATGTTCTTTTTGTCGTGGGTCATCAGACTGAGCATGGTGTTCAGGTGATCGTTACACCACGCCTGCAAACGGTCCAGTTCCTTCTCGTAGCGCAACAGCGAAAAGCTGGTCGGTGAGCCGAGCTTCAGACCATGCTCGACCGCAAATTTTTTGTACACCGCTTCCATCATGGCCAGAATTTCGGTGATTTCACCGCTCGACTTGGTCAGGGCCTCGCGTGAACGGGTAAAGAAATTGGCCATCGCATCGGAGAGGGTCTTGGAAAACACTGCCTCGTCCATTGTCGTCCGTGTTTCATGCGTCAGTTGGCGCAGAACATCGAGCCCCAAATGTCCGAACAGGTTGTTGGTCAGCGTCGAGAACACGCTGCGCACGGCGTAGTAGCGCTGCAGACCGGACTCGAACTCATCCTTTTCGGCCCGCACCTTGCCCATCATGTACTCGACGACGCCTTTGTTCTTGCCGCGCAACTCAGTCAGCTCAGTCAATTGCTCGCGCAAGCCGGTCAACCGCGACTCGAGCAAGCTACGCACGCGGCGGCTGACATCGCCGAATTCGCCTTCCGTACTATCGCAGACGATTTCGCGCTTGGCCGGAATGAGCTCTTTGGAAAGTGCAGCCTCCAGCAGGGGAAGGCGGCTCTTCTCGAGCAAGGCTGCATCCCCGTTGATCTTGGCGACCAGCCCTTTCTGAGCGGAGACCGGAAACACCTGGCTAGCGGGCAATTCAAGCACATTGGCACTGGATTCAACCTGCCGTACAATTTCAGCGTCAATTTCTTCCGGGGTTTTCAATTCGTCCCACTGGCCGTCGATCTTGTTGAGGACGACCATGCGCCCACGCTTGGCCATACCGCCACCACAGATGTGCTCGCGCCAAATCGCCATGTCCGATTGCGTAACCCCGGTATCAGCAGCCAGGATGAACAGCACAGCATGGGCGTTGGGCAACAGCGACAGGGTGAGTTCCGGCTCGGCACCGATGGCATTCAGGCCCGGCGTATCGAGAATGACCAACCCCTGCTTGAGCAACGGGTGGGGAAAATTAATCATCGCATGGCGCCAGCGGGGCACTTCGACCAGACCATCCTCACCTACGCTGTACAGGTCAACCTGATCCTGACCCACAGCAAAACCGAGGCGAGAGGCCTCCGCCGGCGTCACCCTGGTCGTCTCGCTAACATGGCGCAAGGCATCCTGCATGGCATCCGGCGATTCGGTATCGAGCGCCACCTGGGTCCACTCGTCCGGGAAGCGCTTGTATTCGCTAACGCTTGAGTTGGACGAACGCGTCTGAATCGGCAGCAATTCGATATTCGGCGGCTTGTTTCCGTCAAACAGCAGCTCGGTTGGACACATCGTCGTACGACCTGCCGACGACGGCAGCATCCGGTTGCCGTAGTCGGCAAAGAATATGGCGTTGATGAGTTCCGACTTGCCGCGCGAAAACTCAGCGACGAAGGCAACATTCAAGCGGTCTTCACGCAAACGCTCGAGCATCTGGGTCAGGCGCAAATCGCTCTGAGCATCGGAAAGTTCGTTTTGACTCAGCCATGTCTGAAGTTCGCCGATATGGGCGGCGAGGCGCGAACGCCAGGCAGAATAGGCGGCAAATTGATCGGCCAGCGACATGTATGTATTCCCGGATACTAACGGAATATCCAATCTAGCATAAAGACAGGGGCTTGCCGAAGCTATTTAATGCTGGCAGCCAGGGCAGTAATAGGTGCTGCGCCCCGCTTGGCGAATTTGTTTGACTGTACCGCCACAGCGCAGACAAGCCAAGCCTGCTCGGTCATACACTCCTGCCTGAACCTGAAAACACCCAGCCCCGCCATCACTATGCACATAATCACGGATGCTGCTGCCGCCGGCGGCAATGGCGTCCGACAAGGTTTCGCGAATGGCCGGCACCAGCACGTCGTAACGAGCGCGGCTGATCCGGTTAGCTGCTCGCAGGGGGGAGATACCTGCCCGGAAGAGGCTTTCCGAAGCATAGATATTGCCGATACCGACCACCAGATGACTATCCATGAGGGTCGGCTTGATCGGCCCGCCACGCCGGGCAATTGCAGCAAACAGCCAGTCCGGTGTAAATACATCCGACAACGGTTCGATCCCTTGCGTAGCCAGCAACGGATGCTGCCCCGCCTGTTCCGGTGGCCCTGCCTGCCAGAGGACGACACCGAAGCGGCGGGGGTCGGCCAGGCGCAAAGTCTGGGTCGGCAGGACGAGATCGAAATGGTCGTGCTTCTCGGGCGGCAGATCGGGCGGCACGAAACGCAGGTTGCCCGACATGCCCAAGTGAATGATCAGGCTGCCCTCCATTTCTCCGTTACGACAGTCGATTAGCAAATACTTCGCCCGTCGTCGTACGGCCATGATTTGGCAACCCGGCAACAGATCGCTCAGTTCACGCGGAATCTCGCGCCGCAATTTCGGCACCCTGATCACCACCCCAGAAACATTCTGCCCGAGCAACTCCGGCTCGATACCGCGACGACAGACTTCCACCTCCGGCAATTCCGGCATTGCTTGTCCCTCCGGGCAAACCCCAATAACATCGCAAACTAATCGAATTTTATGCGTTCCAACGCACAACATCTGCACCATCTCCACCGAAAGCCGTCCATGCAACCGAAGTACCTCGCCGCCGCACTCACCCTCGCCCTTGGATTGACCCACGGCGGACTCGGCCTGGCTGCCAGCGATCCACCGGCCCCCGGCGCAAGCAAGCGTCCCGCTACGCGGGTGTCGTCGGAGGATCTCTTGGCCCGCACCGTATTTCAGGCGCTAGTCGGTGAATTCGCCTTACAGCGAGGCGATCCCAAACTAAGCTCCGACGCTTGGGCCGACCTCGCAGTCCGCACCCGCGACCCCAAGGTCATCGCCAGAGCTACCGAGGTCGCCGGGTTTGCTCGCCAATACGACCGCGCGCTGGAACTCTCGAAATTGTGGCTTGAGGTCGAGCCGGACTCTGTTCAAGCAAAGCAAACGCAATCGTCGCTGCTGGTCATGGCCAATCGCCTCGATGACCTGGCACCGCAACTGGCCACCCTTCTCGAACAGGACAAGCCGAATGCCGGAGGCAACCTGCTGCACCTGAATCGCATGCTGAGCAAGGTCAGCGACAAGAAGGCCGTGCAAAGCTTGATCGACAAAGTCGCCGCCCCTTACGACAGTCTGCCGGAAGCGCACTTTGCCATGGCCCAGGCGGCTGCCAACGTGGGAGACAATCTGCGCGCACTTACTGAAACCGAAAAATCCCTGCAACTGCGCCCAGGCTGGGAAACCGCTGCCATCGCCCGCGCCCAACTGCAAGCTCGCCAGTCGACCAATACTGCCATCGACAGCCTGGACGATTTCGTCAGCCGCAACCCGAACGCCAATGACGCCCGCCTGACCCTGGCCCGCCTGCTTATTAGCGAAAAGCGCTACGACGAAGCGCGCCGCCACTTTGATCGCCTCATCAAGGACAACCCGGATAATCCGGAAGTCATCTACCCGGTCGCCATGCTTGCCTTGCAGCAAGGCGATACGGACACCGGCCGCGCACAACTCGAAAACCTGCTGAAAACGGATTTCCCGGACAAGAACACCATCCATTTCTTTCTTGGCCAACTCGACCAGGAACAGAAAAATCCGGAAGCTGCTCTCGCCCATTACCGGCAGGTCACGTCCGGCGAGCAGTACGTCCCGGCTCGCTCACGGGCGGCCCAAATCCTGCTACAACAAGGCAAGGTCGATGAAGCGCGTGACTTGCTGCACAACACTCGTGGCAGTACGCCCGCCGAGCGCACCCAGCTCGTCCTCGCCGAATCACAATTACTACGCGAAGCCGGACGCAACAACGAAGCCTATATCGTCCTCGACCGCGCCCTGGCTGCCCAACCAAACGACACAGATTTACTCTACGAAGGGGCACTGACAGCAGAACGCATCGGCAAAGCGGACATCCTCGAGATGCACCTCAAGCACCTGCTGGCGCTCAAGCCTGACCATGCCCACGCCCTGAATGCATTTGGCTATTCGCTGGCCGAACGCAACGTCCGGCTGCCCGAAGCTCACGAACTGATTGCAAAGGCACTCGCCCTGCTCCCGGAAGATCCCTTCATCATGGACAGCATGGGCTGGGTGCTCTATCGCCAGGGCAAGCTTACCGAAGCCCTGCAGACGCTGGAAAAAGCCTACCAGATCAATGCCGACCCAGAAATTGCAGCCCATTTGGGTGAAGTCCTGTGGTCGCTACAGCGCAAGGACGAAGCGCGCCACCTCCTGCTTGATGCTTACAAGGCGCATCCTGATAACGAAACACTGACCAGCACTGTCAAGAAACTTCTACCTTGATGGCGCGTTTTTTCCTGACGCTGGCCTTCAGCCTGCTGGTCGGTTGTGCCAGTGTGCCGCCTGCCGCCCTATCTCCCCGCGATGAGGTTCGCAACTTTTCGCTGGACGCTCGTTTCGCCTTGCGCGCCACCCTGCCTGGCCAAACCGCGCAAAGCTCGGGGGGACGCCTGAGCTGGACGCACCGGCACGACAACGACCTCATCCAGGTGGCCAATCCGCTCGGCTATGGCGTGGCCGAGATCGACGCAAAACCCACAATCTCCCGCCTGCGCACTGCCGACGGCAAGGTACGCGAATCCGCTGACCCGGACGCGCTAATCGAGGACGTCACCGGTCTGCGCCTTCCTGTCGCCCGCCTGCCCGGCTGGCTGCTCGGCAGGCCAAGTACCGATGCCCGCATCGAAACCGACTCATTCGGTCGCCCCGGCAAACTGCACGAGGCTGGTTGGCTGGTTGATTATTTTTACGATGACGAGCGCGTCACCTCCTTGCCGGTTCGCCTGACCATCAGTCGCCCCGGCGAAATCGAGATCAAGCTGCGTATCGAGGAATGGAGAGAAACACCGTGAATCGCCAAACCTGGGACAGCGCCTGGCCAGCCCCCGCCAAACTGAATTTATTCCTGCATGTGGTCGGCCGCCGCGATGACGGCTACCACCTGCTGCAAACAGTCTTCCGCTTCATCGACCGCGCCGATACACTACGTTTTGCCCCCCGCAATGATGGCGACATCGTTCTCGCCACACCCACTCCTGGCGTCCCGGCCGAAAGCGACCTGACCGTTCGCGCCGCCCGCCTCCTGCAGGCGGCAACCGGTTGCCGCCAGGGAGCCACCATCTACCTCGACAAACAACTGCCGATGGGCGGGGGGCTAGGCGGTGGCTCATCCGATGCGGCAACCGTCCTGCTCGCCCTCAACCACCTCTGGCAGACCGGGCTCAGCCGTCCACAACTGGAAAAACTGGGTCTGACGCTGGGTGCTGATGTGCCAGTATTCGTGCACGGTCGAAACACCTTCGCCGAAGGCATCGGCGAAGCATTCACCGATGTCGAACTACCCTTCGAGAGCTATCTGGTTCTGCATCCTGACGCCCATGTACCGACTGCCGCCATTTTCGGCGCGCCTGAACTGAAACGCGACACCCCGGCCATGCACCCAAGGGATTGGCGACATGGCACCGGCCACAATGATCTTGAAACCGTGGCTTGCGCCAAATTTCCACCTGTTGCTGCAGCCCTAGCCTGGCTGAAGACAAAAGCGCCTCACGCGATGATGACTGGATCCGGCGCCTGCGTATTCGCCGGCTTTGCCACGCACAGCGAGGCCGAAACCGCGCAGGCCGCGCTGCCCGGCGGTGTAAGCGCCTGGGTCGCCGACGGCCTGGCAGAACATCCGCTAGCAGAAATTCAATAAAAGGCTGGATTTCCCGAAACGACTCCTGTATTATTCGCGCCTCGCTTGGACGCGAACCCGTTCAAGTGACCCGCTGGGGAGTCGCCAAGTTGGTCAAGGCACCGGATTTTGATTCCGGCATTCGAAGGTTCGAATCCTTCTTCCCCAGCCAAGCTTCCTTCGGGCAGGTCACAAGCCTGCCCGATTTTCATTGTGGCGGGCAAAATGCAATGCGCATGCACGAGTCCGGAGGAATGTGAAAATGGCCTACAACAGCCTGATGGTCTTCACCGGCAATGCCAACCCCAAGCTGGCTGCCGACGTCGCTGAACAGCTCAATGTCGACCTGGGTCGCGCCAATGTTGGCCGCTTCTCCGACGGCGAAGTCTCCGTCGAACTCCAGGAACACGTTCGCGGCCGCGACATCTTCGTGCT
>JAGWUW010000291.1 GCA_028868235.1 Betaproteobacteria bacterium
TAGCAACAGCCAGCGCTTCGGCGAGCAGGACAAAGGTAAGCGGCGTATGTACAGGCAAGGTGGGCAACAGCAAATGGATCAGCTGGGCCAGACCGAAACCGATGAGTAGTCCCATCAGGCCGCCAATAGCCGAGAGTGCAATGGCTTCGCCAAGAAAAAGCAGCAGGATAGTCCGCCGCGGCGCGCCGAGTGCGACGAGGAGACCGATCTCGCCGGTACGTTCGCTAACGGCGATGGTCATAATGGTGACGATGCCAACCCCGCCAACCAGCAGGGAAATGCCGCCCAGTGCGCCGACGGCCATGGTCAGGACATTTAGGATGTTGGACAGCGTCGCCATCATCTCCTCCTGGGTTATTATGGTGAAGTCTTCGTGGCCATGGCGCGCGATCATGCGATCACGCACCGCATCGGCGACCACTCGTGAAGGAATACCTTCCTCGGCGGCCAGATTAATTTCGTTCAGGCTGTCACGATTGAAAACTTCCAGGGCTCGTGCAGCCGGAATGAAGGCGGTGTCATCGAGATCGATCCCAAGGAATTGCCCCTTGGGTTCGAGGACACCGATCACCCGGAACTGGTCGGGGCCGATGCGCAGTCTTGTACCGAGGGCGTTTTCCGCGCCGTAGAGCTCATCCTTCAGCTTAGGGCCGAGAACGACGAGCGCGCGCGCACTTTCCTCGTCATCACCCGGCAGGAACTGACCGATACGAACCTTGCCCTTGAAGACTTCAAGCATTCGTGGCCCGACGCCGTAGACTGAGGTCCGGCGCAAACGCCCATTGGCGCCGACTTCGGCATTGCCCCAAATACTGGGGGTGACCGCGACGACATGAGGCAGGCTGGCCAGGGTCTTGGCGTCATCGAGGGAGAGCGGGCGGGCGCTGGTAGGCAGGCCCGATGGCGCGCCACCGGTTTTTGTCTTGCCCGGATGGAGGCCGATGACGTTGGTGCCAAACTGGCTGAACTCGGCCAGTACGAAACGGTGTATTCCCTCGCCGATCGACGTAAGCAGGATGACTGCGGCAATGCCGACGGCAATGCCGAGCAGCGTCAGGAAGCTGCGCAGTCGTTGGGCGGTGACGGCGCGCAGCGCGAGTTGGAAGGTGTCGGCAATCAGCATCTCAGTGCTTCATCAGCGCATACACCGGGTCGAGCCTGGCCGCCCGACGGGCGGGCATGACGCCGAACAACAGACCGGTAGTCAGCGCTGTGCCCAGGCCGGCGATGACTGCCCAGTCGGGCGGATAGGCCGGGAAAACCGGGAAAACCTGGCGCAGAACGAAGGCGCCGAGTTGCCCGAGCAAATACCCGAGCAAGGCACCGACCGCCGACAGCATCGCCGCTTCGGTCAGGAAAGCCAGCCGGATAGTGCCGGCCGATGCACCGAGTGCCTTGAGCAACCCGATTTCGCCGGTACGCTGGGTGACAGCGACGAGCATGACGTTCATGACCAGAATGCCGGCCACCGCCAAGCTAATGGCGGCGATGCCGGCGACGCCGAGCGTCAGTGCGCCGAGCAACTTGTCGAAGGTGGCCAGTACGGCGTCCTGCGTGATCACGGTGATGTCTTCTTCACCCCGATGGCGTTGCTTGAGCAGTTCTAGAACTTGCGCCTTGGCACTGGGGATGGCCTCGCGGCTGTGGGCTTCGATCAGGATGCGGAACAGCGTATTGGAGTTGAACATGGCCTGGGCCAACGAAACCGGCATGATGACCAGTTCGTCGGTATTCATGCCCAAGCCTTGGCCGACTGGTTTGAGCACGCCAATAACGCGCAGGCGGCGATCGCCGACGCGGACCAACTGTCCGACCGCAGCTTCCGATCCAAAAATTTCCTGGCGTATGGTGGCGCCGATGATGACGACGGATGAGCCCCGGTTCCAGTCTTCTTCCGGTAGCGGGCTACCTTGCGCCAGTTCGAAATTACGGATGGGAATGAATTCAGCAGTGGAGCCGGCAACCATCGCTTCACGCAGCTTGCCGCCATAGGCGATTTCCGAGGTGCCGACGGCCAGCGGTGCGACGCGGCGTACACTGGGTAGGCGGCGCAGGCTGCCGGCATCGTCTACGGTGAGGTCACGCGGTGTCGTGGTGATGGCGTTGGCTGGGTTGAATCCGCCGGTACCAGAGCGCCCGGGAAGGACGATGACCAGATTGCTGCCGAGCGAGGAAAACTGGCCGACGACATAGCGCCTGGCGCCATCGCCTAGTGCAGTGAGGATGACGACGGCTGCAACACCGATTGACATGGCCAGAACCGACAAAGCTGTACGCACCGGGTAGCCGGTCGCGGCATCGCGGGCAAAGCGCAGGGTGTCAACCAGACGCAAGGGACGCCTCCCCGGAGTTGGCACTATCGTGTTTGAGGCGACCATCCTCCATGACCAGTTGGCGGCCGGCCCGGGCGCCCAGCGCCGGATCATGGGTGACGACGATCAGGGTGACGCCGCGGGCATTCAGCGCTTCGAGCAGATGTACCACTTCGTCGCCAGTGTGGCGGTCGAGATTGCCCGTCGGTTCGTCGGCAAGAATCAGGGCCGGTTGCATGATGGTGGCGCGAGCGATGGCGACGCGCTGGCGCTGTCCTCCCGAGAGCTGGTCTGGTTTGTGGTCTGCGCGATTTTCCAGGCCGAAATCCTTGAGTGCCTGAGCGACGCGCCGCTGACGCTCGTTGGGGGCAATCCCGGCGAGAGTCATCGGCAGGGCGATGTTTTCGGCAGCGGTGAGGCGGGGTACCAGGTGGAAGCTCTGGAAGACGAACCCGATTCGCGTGCTGCGCACGGTGGCCTGTTCGTCGGGGGTTAGCGTGGTGACATCGCGACCCTCTAGGCGGTATTGGCCGGCATTGGGGCGATCGAGTAGACCGAGCAGGTTGAGCAGGGTCGATTTGCCTGAGCCCGACGGACCCATGACGGCGACGTATTGGCCACTGGCGATCTGTAGATTCAGTCCACTCAGTGCGTTGACCGTTGTATCGCCGAGCAGGAAGCGCCGCTCGATGCCAGAAAGTTCGATCAGCGCCATCCGCCTATTTCGCCTTGGCTTGGGACTGTGTTTTCTCGTCCGGGGCCACCCTGGCGCCGGCCTTGACGCCTTCCTTGTCGAGCGAGGTGACGATGCGCTCGCCGGGCTGCAGGCCCTCGACGACCTCGGTGTATTCCCAGTTGGCCAACCCGGCCCTGATCCGCCGTTCCTCCAGCTTGCCGCTGTCGGCGTTGTAGACCAGCACCCGGCCGCCCTCCTGGATAGCCGCGGTCGGGATGCGCATGACCTTGTCGCGCCCAGACAGGATGATTTCGACGTCGGCGCTGTAACCGACGAGCAGCTTGCCGACTGTGTCCGGCTGGTCGAAATCGACTTCGATGTCGACGGTCCGCGCCTGTTTTTCGACAGCCGAAACGTAAGGGGCAATGCGCCGGACCTTGCCGGGCAAGGTCTTGCCGGGCAGGGCGTCGAGCGTGACGCGCACCGGCTGGCCGACCTGTATTTTCGGGGCATCGACCTCGTCCATCGGCGCCTTGATGTACAGGCAGGAATCATCGATCAGGTCGATGGCCGGTGGCGTCGGCACGCCGGGGGGCGAGGGGGTGGAATATTCGCCCAGTTCGCCGACGATCTTGGCGACCGTGCCGTCGAACGGCGCGTAGAGCGCGACGCGGCCCTGCTCGACGCGAGTCGCCTTGAACCTGGCTTCGGCCTGGGCGA
>JAGWUW010000292.1 GCA_028868235.1 Betaproteobacteria bacterium
GCCGAGGTAAAGATCATAGAGGACGCACTTCTTGATGTAGTTATCGAGGTTCTCCCCATAGATCGGATCGTCGATATCGAGCGATTGAACCTGGTCGAGCAGCCGCGCACCGTAGATCATGCCGTTATCGGAGTAATTTTCCGAAGCCGGTGAGCTGAACACAACCTCCGCCTGGGTAGTCAGCCAATGACTGATCTGCGACGTCAATCCGGCGAACAGGCCCAAGCCCATCGGCACATTATCGACAACCGCCGCCCCAAAGGTCGGATTGGTGGTGTCCGTCACCTTGACGCTGGTGGTCGGAACCATGAGCATCCCGTAAATCAGGGTAGAACCCATGAACCAGTTGAAGAGCGCCTTCCAGTTCAGGTCAAACACCGTGAGCATCATCGCGTAGATGAACGCCAAGACGGTAACCACCTCGAGGAAGGCAATGTACCCGCCCCCTTGGGTCCACGCCGCAACAGCATTGAACCCTCTTACGACATAGGCGCCGCCGCCCGTGGTGAAGACCTCGATCATAACCTAGATTCCCGGCTTCCGGAGGGTCCGCGCAAACCCAAGCGCGGCGTTCATCTGCCCGCTGAGCGAGTTTTGGAGGGTCGATTCCAGCAGCTGCGAGCGCTGAACCAATCCCTGCAAAGCAGCCAGGCGATTGGCGATCGCCTCGCGGTCCTGATAGAGAATTTCAGACACATTGCGGAACTGCGCCCGCCACTGGTCGATCTCCACCGTGGTCGATCCGGTCGACTTGATTTCAGCGCCTGCGAGCTGCTGGATCAGGTTTGTCAGCATCCGATCGAGCATGTCGATCGCCACCAGGTCGGCCATATCGTCGACGTCGCTCGGGCTGATGTACGAACCCGACTTCGCCTGCAGCACGACCAGCATCTTATAGACCGGGATCGATGTGTTCTGGAGAAGCTGAATCTGCGCGGCCGAGAGCGGCTGATTCGACGATATCGCCGTCTGGATCGCCTGAATGTCGGCCCGCACCAATCCTCTCAGCGATTTGCTTGGATCGACGTTCGCGTTGACCGAAGTGACCGCCAAACAGCCGTCGGCATCATGCGATCCACCGCATGACAGCACCGGAATATTGCTCCCACCATCAAGCAGAAGCTGCTTGATCCGCGTCACGTCGGCGCCCTTGAAATCGAGGGTATTCTTCGTGTTATCCGAAGGGTCCTTGCGAACAATGATCGTTCCAAGGAGGGTCATCATCAATTCATTGAACGCAGGATCTCGATCCCTGAACTCCGGAGAGTTCATCAGGATCTTCCATGTCACGTTCCGCTCCTTCATCGTGTCCCAATCCGAAAGTGCTTTCACGCTCGGATCGGAAGACCCTGCGGCCTGATCGGAAGCCTGCCGGCGCTTGGCGGGATCGGTGCAGTCCTTCATCGACGCCGACCAGTCAGACGAATAAGCCGCCCCGTTCCGGATCGACTCGCAGCCCAGCGTATCGGCAAGATCGACCGCATCGATCGCCCGGTTGACCAGTCCCTGTGCAGCCTTGCACGAGTTGATGTTCGCCGAGTTCAGCTCGTTGACGATGTTCTGAATGTCATCGAGCTTCGCGCCGATCAGGCCGCTCAGCGCGCTGATTGCCAGCTTGAAGACATAGCCCTTCGCATTGTTGATGATCGACTTGGCGAGCGCGATATACTGATCGGAATCGGCAAACGAAAAACTGCCACCGAAAATGTCGATACCGCCGCAACCGCCCGATGCTGACGGCAGCTGCAGGTTGAGAGGGTACACGGTCTTCTGAGGGAAGCGCGCGAACACAGAGCCACCCTGATAGTAACCGGCCGCCTGGCTCGTATAGGCGGACGGCCCGGTCACGTTGATCTGCGCCGCGCTCATGTCCTTGTAATAAAGGTTCATCTCGCTTTCGACGCTCGCGGAAGCCTGCTCCGGCCACGATCCGATCAAAAGCGAAGCGATGATGACGAGGTTGAAGCACCCCAAGAACCAACTGCGCAACATCGTCAGAACCCTCCTTCCGCCAACCGCAAGATCGCATTGCGCAAAGTGCTGTGCGCAATAACCCCCGTGCCAAGCACGGCCGAACGCCGCGTAACAGTGTCGAACAACGCCATCGTAGGCGTTTCCTTGCCGCTTATTCCCATGCGTTCGCGCTGGCCGGTATCGACGACATACTTGGGGAAATAGGCGCTGATCCCGCCATCCTCCGAGACAGCCATCACCGGCAGGCCCTCATCACGCAAACGCGCCACGATCGGCGACTGGGTGTCGCAGGCCTTGCAGCTCGCGGCAAAGAAATAGAAGAGCCCGTAGCGCTCCCCGACCTGACTCAAGACGCCGGCGAATGCCGCTTGGGGAACACCGCCCAAAGCCAAGCCTGCGCCGATCGCGCCCCAACGCAAAAGTTCACGACGTTCAAGGGACATCAGTAATCCTCCCCAACCTTGCGCTGCGTAAGCAGGAAAATCCGGTCGATGATCTCGTCGGCCGCGAGGACGCCGCTGCCAATCAAAAACGCCCGATGCTCGACTGTATCGTAGAGAGCGATCGCCGGCGTGATCGTGCCGGGCAGGCCCATCCGCTGCCGCTGTCCTGATTCCAGCATCGAAGACGGAAACAGCTCGCTCGAAAAGTCCTTAGTAACGCCGACAACTGACCAGCCATAGTTATCGCGAAGCGACGCCAGGACCGGGCCAACCGCGTCGCAGGCCGGACAATTGCTGCTGTAGAAGAAGAAGATCCCATATCGCTGGTTCAAACCAAGCATGGTCTGACGAACCTCAGCCTCGCGCTGCTGCGACCAGACCTGCTTCCCCAGCGTCGAAATCGGCCGCTGCTGATTATAGTCCAGCTCGGGATGGCGGATCAGCGCGCGCTCCCACGCATCGGCCAGGGTCGACGCCCGCTGCGACTGCTGGTTCTGGTACTCGATATACGCAGTGACATTTTCCTCGGTCGGTTCCAGGATCGCCCGATCGCGCAGCTCTTCGAGCTTCCTTGTCACCGCCTTCACCCGGGCGCTGGCGCTTAGCTGCGGTCCTGCGCCCTGCGCAGGCTTGTCCGGGGCTGGCGGCTTGTCGCAATAGAACCAAGTCCCCAACCGCCTTTGGGCGCAATAGAAGTCATCGCCGGTCTGTGCCTGCGCACCGCGAGCCGCGGGAACGTGAGACATATCCGTTCCATTAGGATCATTGCTGGCCGGTGCCTGAGGCTGAGCGCCCGAAGCCGGTGCCGGATCTTCATCAAGTACGTCGGCAGGGTCCTGCTGACCCATGAACGTCACTGGTGCATCATCCGCGATCACATCGCTGATCGAACCAGGTGCCCCAGTAGCACCCTGCGCCGGCACGGCAGCAGGACGGCCCGCCTGCTGAGCAAATACGGCCCCGCCGCCAAGAACAAGCGTTGCAACCGCTGCGCCAACAAGGAGTCCGGTCTTCTTCATATGCTCCTCACTTCGGCGGCGGATTAGCCGCATAGTACGCCTGAATTTTGGCCTGCAGGTCCGTCAGCTGCTGAGCCTCGTTAGGGATGGTAACCAGGCTCTGCAGGTCGTTGATGACCTCCGAAAAATCGAACTTCGACATATCGAGCGCAGCAAACTGATCCGGCGTCAGGCCTTGGCATTGCGGAGCCTTTGGCGTCCCCCAGCCAATGCCGAGCTGCTGACGACCCTGCTCCTGAATGATCCGGCCGAGCTTCGACTGG
>JAGWUW010000293.1 GCA_028868235.1 Betaproteobacteria bacterium
ACCGCCGGCACCATGGCATAGATGCTCTTGAAATCCTGGTTATAGCGATAACGTGAAACGATATTTACCGGGTAGCCCATGGTTACGCCGATCTTGTCATGGATGATCTGTTGCACGTAATCAAGATGCAGACCCTGGATGTAGCCACGCACCGTCTCGCCGCGATAGGGCATGGCGCCATCGACCCAGACGCCGACCTCAGGCCAGTGCGAGCGCCGTAGATCGCGGCCGAAGTCGGCTGGGATATCGATAGCCAAGGCCAGCTCGCCGTTCCGCATGCGCCGGTCGAGATCGGCATCGTCGACAATGGGCGGCCGCTCGATGAAATAGCGTGAGCCGGCAATATTCTGGATGTAGGCCCTACTTTCCGGCGACTGGTCGTGGTCGAGCGCTGCGAAGCGCAGACCTTCGACATCGAGCGAAATGCCGAAACCCAGCACAAACATCAACAGTACCGAGCCGAGCAGCGCAAAGGCCAAGCGGATCGGATCGCGGCGTAGCTCCAGCGATTCGCGGTAAGCGTAGCCGAGCAGGCGACGCAGACTGAATGTGCTGCGGAGATTCGCACCATTAGTATGCTTGGTCGGCCTCGCCGGATTCCTGGTCGGCGCCTGGTCGGCTGTACGTGCGCTGCCTTTGGCGACGCCTGTCGCTTCTTCCAGATAGCTGATAAACGCCGCCTCCAGCGTCGCCTCGCCACGTGTCGCGCACAGGCGGCCCGGCGTATCGCTTGCCAGTACCTTACCGGCGTGCATCAATGAGATACGGTCGCAACGCGCGGCCTCATTCATGAAGTGCGTCGAGATGAAAATGGTGACGCCTTGCTGGCGTGAAAGTTCGACGAGCAATGCCCAAAACTGGTCGCGAGCCACCGGATCGACGCCAGATGTCGGTTCGTCAAGGATCAGCAGTTTGGGTTCATGCACGACGGCTACCGCCAGCGACAAACGCTGACGGATACCGAGCGGCAATTCCGCCGCCGGCTGATCGGCATAGGGTTGCAGCCCGAAACGCTGCATCAGTTCGGCGATGCGCCCCCCCCGCCGCTCATCCGGCAAATGGAACAAGCGAGCATGCAGGTCGAGATTGGCCAGCACGCTCAACTCGCCGTACAGAGAGAAGGACTGCGACATGTAGCCGACCTGCTTGCGGGTTTCCAGATCGCGCGCATCCACCAGTCTACCGAACAGGCGAGCCTCGCCCTCAGTTGGCGGTAGCAGGCCGGTCAGCATTTTCATGGTCGTCGTCTTGCCACAGCCATTGGAGCCGAGAAAGCCAAAAATCTCGCCGCGCTCGATACAGAAACTAACGCGGTCGACAGCGGTAAAATCGCTAAAACGCTGGACCAGACCGGCCGCTTCGATGGCCGGCAAGTCGCCATCGGCTATCCGCGGCGGGATGACCAACGTGTGATGAGCCTGTCGTCGCTGTTCCGGCAATAATTGAATAAAGGCTGCATCGAGCGTCACCTGCCCAGTCAATGCCCGCATCTCGGCTGGTGTGCCGGAGCCAATCACCCGGCCGCCATCCATCGCCGCCAGCCAGTCGAAACGCTCAGCTTCCTCCATGTAGGCCGTCGCTACCAGCACGCTCATGCCCTGCCGGCGAGCACGGATGCTGTCGATCAGCTCCCAGAATTGTCGGCGCGACAACGGATCGACGCCGGTGGTCGGCTCATCGAGAATCAACAGATCCGGATCGTGAATCAACGCACAGCACAGGCCGAGCTTCTGCTTCATGCCCCCCGACAGCTTGGCTGCCGGGCGATCGCGGAACGGTGCTAGGCCAGTACTCTCGAGCAACTCAGCAATGCGCTCATCACGTTCCTTCCTGTCTTGCCCGAACAGGCGTCCGAAGAAATCGACATTCTCAAAAACCGACAGGGTCGGATACAGGTTCTTGCCCAGCCCCTGCGGCATGTAGGCAATACGCGGCTGTACCGACGCACGAAAACGCCGTTCGCCAATATCGCCCCCCAGCACCTCGACCCTGCCCTGCTGAATCTGCCGCGCCCCAGATACCAGCGCTAGTAGCGATGACTTGCCCACCCCATCCGGCCCGATCAGGCCGACCATACAGCCAGCCGGCAAGACGATATCGATGGCATCCAGCGCCACTGCCGCACCATAGCGGAGGCTAACTTCGGACAATCTGGCGACCGGCAGGCGGTCCATGGTGGCTTATTTCCCTTTGATTTGCAGGTAGGCCGGCCATGGCACATTGGCGTCGAGCCGCACATAGGCCACGCCAGGCATGCCGCCCTTGGCCAGATCGCGATGAGCCGCCAACCAAGCCGAATCAGCCTTGATCTTAATGCGGAACATCAGCTTTTCGCGCTCGGTACGTGTTTCCACCTCGCGCGGCGTAAATTGCGCCTTCGGGGCTACGAAACTGACGCTAGCAGGTATTGGTTCCCCCGGCAGGGCATCCAGCACGACGCGCGCCTCGCTCCCCAGCACCACTAGCCCTGCCTTGTCGGTAGGCAGGTAAAGCGTCATGAACATCTCCGACAGATCAACCAGCGTTAGTGCCTTGCCACCGGCAGCCAGGACTTCGCCGGGCTCAGCCAGGCGATACAGCACCCGACCGGATATCGGCGACTTGAGGGAGGTATCGTTCAATGTCGCCTGCAAGCTATCTACCCGTGCCTGTGCCGTCGCAACCGCTGCATCAGCCTCGGCCACCCTGCTCTGGGCCTGTGCCATACCGGCCATGGCCCCCTCCATGCCGCTCTGGTCAATATCGAGTTTGTTGCGCGAAATAAAGCCGCGGCCGACCAGTTCCTCAGAACGCTTCAGCGTCTTGCCAGCCAGCGCCGCATCGGCCTTGGACTTGCGTACGCCGGCCCGCGTTTCGTCGACTACCCGCAGAGCCTGCAGAAGCTGCGCCTCCGCCGCCCGCAACTGGGCACGCAGGTCGTCGGCATCAAGCCTGGCAAGCACAGCCCCGGCATCTACCCAATCTCCTTCACGCGCTCCCAGCTCGGCCAGCCGACCGGCGATCTTGGTGGCCACATCGACCTCGGTCGCCTCCAGACGACCATTGCCGGATACAAAGCCCTCCGGCAGGCCTGCCGGGCGATGCTGATACAGATACACGGCCCCTGCCGCAAGCAGTATCAGCATAAGGAGAAGGAAAACCAACCTTGAAGAACGCATGAGGCTCATAATCCACCCGATCGGTTACTGACCAAACGGTCATTAATCAGTGCGATTATAGGCCAGTGTTATGAACACGTCTTGTCGTAGGTCAAGTTACTTCAGCTTGGTTCAAGCACCAGCAAATTGCAGATAACTCAAAGTACAGAGGAGTTCATCAACAATTGCACGTGGAACTTTGCAGCCCGTTACAGCTCTATTGCAGGCATTTCCCAATCAGATACGCTCCCGGAGTTAAGTTGTGCAAAAAGTCATTGAAGGTTTCTTGAAATTTCAAAAAGACGTCTTTCCGGAAAGAACACAACTGTTCAAGGAATTGGCGCAGAGGCAGAACCCCAAGGTACTGTTTGTAACGTGCTCGGATAGCCGGGTTGTACCGGAGCTATTTACGCAGCAGGAGCCCGGCGATCTTTTCGTCATTCGCAATGCGGGTAACATCGTGCCGTCCTATGGCCCCGAGCCGGGCGGTGTTTCGGCAACCGTCGAGTACGCGGTATCCGTCCTTCAGGTCAGCGACATCGTGATTTGCGGCCATTCGA
>JAGWUW010000015.1 GCA_028868235.1 Betaproteobacteria bacterium
AGGGCCACGGCCATGACCAGGATGAAGGCTCGCTGCTGGATAACGAAGGTAGAAAAGCGTGGCAGCACCTTTTACTCCCCCTGTGCCATTTCGGAGGCCAGCAGCAGCGCGCCGCGAACGACAACGATTTCGCCGGCTCTGACCGGCGAATCGGGCGTCAAATAGGCGAATTCGGCATCCTGGCGGGCGATGCTGACTGGTCGCCGTTCGAATTCGTGCGAACCCACTTGAACAAATAGATGGGCCGACAGACCGCCGGTCAGCAAGGCTCCAACCGGCAGGCGGATCACCTTGGCTGCATCTGGCGTACTCAATGTGGCACGGGCGAACATTTCCGGTTTCAGGCGGCCGTCGCTGTTGTCGACGACAGCGCGTACGGGAATCCGTCGGGTTGCTGGGTCAACAATGGCGCCGACGCGTTCGACGCGCGCGGTAAAGTCGGTTCCCGGATAGGCTTCCAGAGTGAAATTCACATCCTCTCCCGGTTTCGCCAGGGCGGCGGCTTTTTCCGGCAGGTCGATATTGAGCCAAAGGCGCCGCAGGTCGGAAATGACAAACAGTGGGTTGGTTGCGTCCGGGCGCACCTCGGTTCCCGGATTGGCCTGCCGGTCCACAACCATGCCCGCGAGCGGAGCACGCAAGACCAGGCGCTGCCCCTCGATTCGGCTACCAGCCGGTGACAGATTGGCCAGACGCAGGCGAGCGCGCTCGACTTCGGCCGCCGAGGCATGGGCGTCGGCTTCCGTCGACTCCAGGTCGCGGCGGGCCAGAACTTCGCCATCGAACAGAATCTTGGCACGGCTGAGAGCTTTCTGTTTTTGGCTGTAATCAGCCTCTGCCTTGCGCAGATCGGCAATGGCTTGCCCGAAGTCGGGGGCGTCGAGTATAGCCAAGGGAGCGCCAGGCTTGACGGAGTCGCCCATGGCTGCCTGCAGGCTGACTACCCGGCCAGCGAGTGGTGGAAAGATACGGGCAGTTAGGTCTTCAGCAAGCGCCAGCCGTGCATTCATCGCTTCGCTGGCAGGCAAGCGTGCAGTACCCGCTGTCTCAAGTTTGAGGAAGGCAAGTTGCCCGGCATTTTCCGACAGACTCAGTCGATTGGCCCCTAACTTGGCCTTTTCGGCCGGTGCGGCCGGTTTCGATCGTGCGGAGTGCCAAGCGGAGAGACCGCCCAGGGTAAGCAGACCAATGATGGCAACCGTCGCTACCCTGTGAACGGCAGGGTGCGACAGGCGATTGCGAATAATTTGGGTTTTAGGGGTCATGGCAGATCCGGTCGATTGAGGGCGGCAGCCCAGGCGGCACGCGACTTGGCTGCATCGGCCAGGGCATTGGCGGTATCGGTTTCGATGGCGTAGAGGCTGCGCCGGGCATCGATGACATCGAGTACCGACGCAGCCCCTTGATTGAAGGCGAACTGGACGCCATCGCAGGCTTTACGGGCAGATGGCAAGGCTTCCTCATACAACTGGCGTGCTCTTTCGCTCAGCCGTTCGGCTTCAAAGCGGGCCTGGTCGAATTCGGCCGCAGCCGTGGCCCGCAGACGGACGAGTTCATCGTTCGCCGAGTCACGGTCAACATAGGCCCGACGAATTTCTCCGCGATAGTCGTAGCCGGTGAATAAGGGAATGCTGATTCCGAAGCCAAGAGTGGGGTTGTTGGGGTTATCCGGGGCTCGTTCGAGTTGGGCCCCGACCGTCACATCGCGGACTTGCTGCGATTTGGCCAGACCGATGGCGCGTTCTGCCGCTTCCAGGCGCAGACGGGCTGCAACGATGTCCGGCCGCTGCTCGATATCCGGCTGGTTGGTCGGCAACGGCTTCAGTTCGGGCCAGGGGTCGGCGGCAGCCAGTCGTGGGGAATCGCTTTCCATCGCTAGTAACTGGGCCAGAACCAGACGCGACCGTTGCAAATCGACTGTTGCCTGGTGCGCATCGCTTTCTGCCTTCAGTGTATCGGTTTTGATGCGTGCGGCATCGGCGGGCGAGAGATCTCCTGCCTTTAGGCGCAATTCGGCCTTAGCCATGACTTTTCGGGCCATATGTGCCGACTCGTCGGCAAAACGGCTCTTCTCTTCGGCCGCCTTGAGATCGAAGTAGGCCTGGATGGCCATCAGACGTTGCTGGCGAAGGGTTTCCGATTCATCGGAGCGGTTTGCCTGCAAAAGGGAATTTGCGACGGCAAGTCGCAAATCGCGCTTGCCGCCTCGTTCGATCGGTTGATCAATACGCAGGATCGTGTCGAGATTATTGTTATTGTTCAATCGACGGCTGTTGAAACCAAGGGAGTTCAGTGAAACCACGGGATTGGGGCGCCCTGCGGCGACTTCGATGCCGGCTTCCCCTGCCGATGTGGCGCGCCGGGCTGCGAGCAGGGGGCGATTACGCTCGCCAAGCAGCTGATCGATGTCCTTGAGGTGGATGGCTTGTGCCGGTGGCGCTTCAGCAGCCACCACAGTGCCGATAGTCGGCGCAAACAAAAAAAGGCACAAAGAAAGTGTTTTTACTCGCATCCGGCAACGGTAACCAAAACAGGCTTTCGCAACCCTGACAAACGGCTAACGCCTTTAAACCATTCGGGGCGATTCGCACAACCAAAGTGCTCGCGCAGCAACTGACCTGGTTTCCCCTGAATTGCGGGAGCTAACGGGGCAGAGCGCCCCGTTAGCTGGGGACGTGCTGCCGAATCAATTGTACTAATGCAGCCGCGTCAATGGGTTTAGCCAAGTGGCCGACCATGCCGGCAGCGAGACAGCGCTCACGCTCTTCGTTGAAGGCATGGGCAGTCTGGGCAATGATCGGCAAGTCGGGCGCGAGAGCCTTGATTTGCCGAGTTGCTTCATACCCGTCCATCACGGGCATCTGGATATCCATCAGCACAACATCGTAGGCCGCCCGCCCATCGTGGGCGATCCGTTCTACTGCTTCTCGGCCATTGCAGACGATCACCACCCGAGCACCATCTTCGAGAAGGTTTGTTTCGAGCACCGCCTGGTTGATGACTTCGTCCTCGGCAACGAGGATGGAAACGCCAGCCAATGGTTTCGGCAGGACGTCGTCCGGAGAGGCATCGATGCCGACTGGCTTGCTTGCTGCCTCAGCATCCGGGACATAGGGCAGGTTGACCCTCACGGTAGTCCCCACTCCCCGCTGGCTTTTGACCTCAACGTCGCCATACATCAGTTCGGCAATGCGCTTGCTGATGGCCAAGCCAAGACCTGTCCCACCGAAACGTCGGCTAGCCGAGGCGTCGGCCTGCTGGAAAGGGGTAAACAGCGTCGCCAGTTCGTCCTCAGACATACCGATGCCGGTATCCGTGACGGTAAAGATCAGTCGGTCGCCCTGGCACGATGCCGTGAGCGCAACGCGGCCCTTTTCGGTAAATTTGATGGCATTGGACAGCAGATTGAGGAGTATCTGGTTCATGCGCAACGGATCGCCAAGGCAGCACTCCGGCAGGTCGGGGGCCAGTTCAATGCTGAGGGACAGATACTTGCTTTCTGCCCGGTGGCGAACCAATTCAACTGCATGGTCGATGAGGTCGGCGATATTGACAGTTGTCTGTTCGATGCGCAGCTTGCCCGCCTCAATCTTGGAAAAATCCAGCACGTCGTTGATGACGCCGAGGAGGCGCGTGCCGGAGGCCTTGATCTTGGTGAAGGCTTCGCGGGCTTTTTCGCTGTTCTGGTAATGGCGGTAGCCGATCTCGGCAAAACCCAGCACGCCGTTGAGCGGAGTGCGGATTTCGTGGCTCATGTTGGCGAGAAATTCACTGCGTATGCGAGCCAGGTTTTCGGCCGCGATCAGCGCTTTTTCCCGCGCCTCGGCAGCGGCGCGTTGTATGCTCATATCGACAAAACTGGTTACTGCTCCGACGGTCCGGCCGTCCTGAATCATCGGGTGGGTGGAGTACATGACGGGTATCGGGTGACCGTCGGCATGCCAGTAAACTTCGTTGTCGATGCGCACGGTTTTGCCGAATTGCAGCGAGTGGACGCTGGGGCACTGTTCGACCGGATAAGGTGAGCCATCCGGCCTGCTGTGATGAAAGAGAATGTGGCAGTTCTTCCCGACCGCTTCCTCTGCCTTGTAGCCCAGCGTAATACAGGCGGCCGGATTGATGAAGGTGATCAGGCCGTGTTCGTCGATACCGTACAGACCGTCGGCGCTCGATTGAATGATGTGGCTGGCTCGGGCCTCGGTTTCCAACAGGGTCGCGGTACGTTGTTGCACAAGTTCTTCGAGGTGGCGGCGGTGCAGTTCGAGTTCGGCATCGGCCTGTCGGCGTGCGGTGATGTCGCGGGTGATACCGAGCAGGCCGGTGATCTTGCCTTCGTTGTCGCGCATTGGAACGGCATGGGTTTCCAGCCAGCGGTGCGTTCCTTTTAGACCGATGACCTCGAACTCCAGAGAACCGGATTCCCCATGCTGGATCGTTTCGTTGAACGCGACAAAGGCTTCCCGGTCATTCGGGGAGACGATATCCGCCAGGTTTCTGCCGACAACGTGCTCCAAGGAGTCCGCCTCGATCATGGTCAGGCCGGCCCGGTTCATCTGAAGAAGCTTTCCGTCGGGGGATAGTATTTTTACGCACTCCGGCTCGGCGTCGATGATGCTCTGCAAATGTCGCTCGCTCGCAGCCAAGTCTTGCTGAGCCTGCTCGCGTTCGATCGCCGATCCAACCCAGCGGGCGAGCAGGGCGATGAACTCTGTATCGGTCTCATCGAATTGGCGATGATAAGGCTCCGCTGAGCTGAAGTTTACCGTCCCAAAAACCTGTCCATCGACCATAATTGGCGTACCGATATAGGCTTCCAGCTTGAAAATGTTGTAACAGGGGTGGTGAGCGTAAGGGGATTCGGCCATCTTGGCGATGGCGAGCACGTTGCCGCTATCTAGCGCGATTTTGCAATAGGTCACGCCGAGCGGAAATTCCTGATCGTCTTCCAGTGTGTTTCCTGGTGAAACCTGGGATACGACGCGATAGGTCTCACCCTGAATTTCACTGACGATACCGAACGGGAGGTTGAACAGGCGGCACCCGACCGCCAGGGCCTCACGCAACTGCTCGGCCAGTGGCAGATGGGATAGTGCGGCAATTTCATTCAGGCGCCGAAGGCTCTCATGTTGGCGCTCCCGGCTTTCAGTGCTTTGGCGCAGGGCATTTTCACGTTGGTCAGCCTTGAGCAGCTGCCGTGAAACAAAGATGCCAAAAAAAACGGAGAGCAGCAGGAAGCCGGCGGCAATGCCTGAGGTCTGGAATACTTCGTCGCGCCAGGCGGCCAAATAGTCCTCCTTGGCCATTCCGGCAATGACGATCATCGGTGCCTTGCTCAGGCGCCGGTAAGTGACCAGGCGCTGATAGCCATCGGCCCCGGTTGGCGTGTAGTAGGTAGCTGAGAGTTTGCCGGAATCGACCAATTGGCGTAGTTCAGGTGAGACCGAGGTATTGCCGACCTCGCCAGCCGCTTGGTCGGAAATTGCTGGAAGTCGCGTGATCAGCGCTAGATTGGCGTTACGCAGGGCAATGACGCCATGTTGGCCCAGATCGAAACGGGATAGTAGTTGCGTGAAGTGGCTAATGGCGACAGGTGCCGATATGACACCGGCGAAACGCCCATCCGGCATGTTATACCGTCGTGAAAAGCCTACGATGTATTGCTTCGCAACCCGTCCCATGCGCGGTTCGGCCACATGCAAGGCATGATCGGCGTGCGCGCGGTGATACAGGAAGTAATCGCGGTCTGCCCAATTGACCTGATCCGTCTTGATCAGGCCCTTGCCGAGAATGACCAGTCCATCGGCATTGGCGACACGGATGGCCTCGATTTCCGGCAGGCGTTGTTCGTGGCGTGCCAGGAAGACATTCAGTTCCGTTTCGTCGAGTTTCCCTTCGGCCAAGCGGCGCTCGAGTTCGTCGGCCACGGTTTGCAAGGCCAGATCGATTTTCTCGACGCTGCCGGAAACGTTGAGGTCAAGCGCACTGGCGACGTTCTGAGTCAGCGATTCAGCGCGCAATTCGTGCTGCAACCGGTTGTGTTGGAGGTAGTGTGCACAGAACACAATAACCAGCACATTGGTACAGACCAAGCCTGCGATCAGTAGATTCCGGAGCTGCCTAGGTGGCGTCATGGTTTTATTTGCCATTTTGGCGCACAGTCCATTTGCCCACTCTAGGCTATGAAATTTACGCCATCATCCGTTTTTCTTAATTAGCATATTACGCCTTTCGTAATAGTCGGAGGCCATGCGGGCAGAAAAAAACCCGGCGCATGGCCGGGTTTGTCGTTGTCATGTCGGAGAGTCAGGCAGCGTTGAGTGCCTGGTCGAGATCGGCGATCAGGTCGTCGATATGCTCAATACCGACCGACAGGCGGATCATGTCTTCGGACACGCCAGCCTTGGTCAGTTCTTCCGGAGACAATTGACGGTGTGTAGTCGATGCCGGATGGCAGGCCAGGGTCTTGCAGTCACCAATGTTGACCAGACGGGTGACCAACTTCAGGGCGTCCTGGAACTTGCCGCCACCGTCGCGGCCGCCCTTGACACCAAAGTTCAGGATGCCGGAAGCACGTCCCCCCATGTATTTCTGGACTAGAGGGTAGTCCTTGTGGTCTTCCAGGCCCGCGTAATTGACCCAGCTGACCTTGGGATGGTCCTTCAGGAAGCGGGCAATCTTGACGGCGTTGGTACAGATACGGTCCATGCGCAAAGCCAGGGTTTCGATGCCTTGCAGGATCAGGAAGGCGTTGAATGGGCTGATTGCGGCGCCCATGTTCCGTAGCGGTACGACGCGCGCTCGGCCGATGTAGGCGGCCGGGCCGAGGGCTTCGGTGTAGACGACGCCGTGGTAGGACACATCCGGCTCGTTGAGGCGCTTGAATTTGGCCTTGTGCTCGGCCCACGGGAACTTGCCGCTATCGACGATGATGCCGCCGATACTGTTGCCGTGGCCGCCCAGGTATTTGGTCAGCGCATGGACGACGATATCGGCACCGTGTTCGAATGGACGGCACAGATAGGGCGAAGGCACCGTGTTGTCGACGATGACTGGCACGCCATGTTTGTGGGCGATCTCGGCGAGTTTTTCAAAGTCGGTGATATTGCCCAGAGGGTTGCCGACGGATTCGCAATAGACTGCCTTGGTCTTGGCATCGATCAGTTTTTCGAAGGCCTCAGGATCGCGGTAGTCGGCGAAGCGCACCTCAATGCCATACTGGGGCAGGGTATGGGCGAACAGATTGTAGGTGCCGCCGTACAGTGTGCTGGAGGTGACGATGTTGTCACCGGCTTCAGCAATGGTCTGGATGGCGGCGGTGATGGCCGCCATGCCTGAGGCCACGGCCAGGGCAGCGATGCCGCCTTCCATCTCGGCGACACGCTTTTCCAGCACGTCCTGCGTCGGATTCATGATACGAGTGTAAATGTTGCCGGCAACCTTTAGATCGAACAGGTCGGCACCATGCTGGGTGCTATCGAAGGCGTAGGAGGTTGTCTGGTAGATGGGAACGGCAACGGCCTTGGTCGTCGGGTCGGGCGAGTAGCCGCCGTGGACGGCAATGGTTTCGATTTTCATGCGTGCGTCTCTCTCTTTGTTGTCGGCGAAAGAAAAAAGTCTACAGGAGCAGCGTGATATTAGCCATCACCATGCGTGCTGGACAAATTGCCTTGGGGTATATGCTTATGCTCAGGGCGTGTCGTCTGATTCGTCGCTGAATCGACGGGCCTCCTTGAGGAGGAAGCGGCCGGGGTCGCAGGCATCGACCAGGTCGTTCTCCACCGGCAACGGTTCGCCCTCGAGGCGCGAAACGAGTAGATCGGCCATCAACGCCGACCAGACGATCCCGCGCGCACCATAACCCTGTACGCACCATAGGCCGGGTTGGCGTGGCAGGTTGTGCAGGCGGGTATTCGGTGTGGCGGCAGTCGGGTCGGGTACTGGTCCGACGATGGGTAGGCGGTCCGGCGACATGGGGCGGAAACCAACCCGGCCAGATAGCGTACTAGAATCGACGTCAGCGACGAAGCCGGGTAGCCCCAGGTTCAGGCGGGTCAGGTTTTCCTGATGGTCTGCCATCCTGACAGATGGATCGGGGTCCGCATATTGCAAAGTTGCGCCGAGGAGACGGAGGCCGTCGACATCGGGCATCGCGTAGCCAAGCTTGCAGATCACGTGTTTCAGCGGCCGCGTGGCGTTTGCCGGCAGGTGTGTTACCTGTCCCCGGGCCGTGCGTTGCGGTAGCCAGGTGAATTGTTCGAAATGCGGGGCTGCGGCGCCGCTGGCCATTACGACCACGGCGGCCTCCGCCAGTTGCGTACCGTCACTGTTGAGGGCTTGCCAGCCGGCCTCGCATTTCTGTAGGCGAGCGACGGGAGTGCCGTAACGAACCCTGATTCGCTCCGGAAACGCAGCCAGTGCAGCACGGCAGACCGAGGACGGTTGTACCCATCCACCATTTGGGAACCACCAGCCCCCTGTATCGACAGGCCAGCCGATGCGTCGCGATGCTTCGTCGGCCTCGACGAACTGCATTAGTTCAGCAGGAAAGCCGAGTTGCTCGATGGCACGTCGCTGTTGTTCTTCGTGGATGGGTTCACGGCCCAGGTGTATGACGCCACAGGTAGCCCAGCGGGCACCCGGTAACTGCGCAAGCAAGGCTCGTGTAGCCAAGTAACCGGCACGGGTCAGACGCGACAGGCGATTATCATCGGCGCTGGGCAGTGGGCGTAGTACACCGGCCAGGTTGCAGGAGGCACCCGTGGCTGGTCCGGAGGCTTGTTCGAGAACCGTCACCTGCCAGCCGGCAGCAGCCAACGCGTGGGCCGAGGTACTGCCTGCAATACCCGCACCGATCACGATGGCGCTGCGGTCGACGGGGGGCGTATGGCGCACTGGCCGACGCGAACGAAGGCGGCCGACGAGGATGGGCGTATCTGATCCATGGGCAGGACGCTGTGCCAGATCGAATTCGGCAGCAATCAGGGCTGCGCGAACCGGCTCGCTGACTGCCGGGCTGGCCAGTGTGGCGCCCGGGGCGGCGAGTCGGGATAGGGAGCGACAGAGCTCTGCATTCTCGTCCGACGAGAAATCGTCGAGGATGTAAGCATCGACCGATGCCTCAATGGCCCGCAACTGGCTTGCAGGATTGCCGAAAACGAGCGTCAGGATGACCTGGCCACCATTGAAGCGCAGGCGATGCATGCCGGGTGTGAGTACCGGCCATTGTTGCTGCAAGGCTGGCGCCAATGCTGCGTATTCAGGCCAGGCACGCTGGGCGATGGCGAGATCTGTAGCCGGGTAGGGATGTTTTGCGAACGAGACGACATGCAGACGGCCGCATCGCTGCGGATCGTCGCGCCAGGCTTGCCACAGGGTCAGAAAATTGAGGCCGAGGCCGAAATCGGTTTGAAGGATGACAAAACGCTCGCGCCCTCTCCAGCGTTGCGGCAGGGCATTGCCATCAAGAGAGACGTTTCGCGCATCTTCCGTGTTGGCACCAAGCGGCGAGAGTGGCGTGCCATCCGGTGCGAGATCAAGGCGGCCGGGCTCCAGCTTGTCCACTAGTGAAGTCGGGAGTGAGGAGTGCCGGGGCTGGGTGCCGAAGGTTCTTGGGCAGCGTAGTCGAGCGCCAGGCTCCATTGCGCTTGCTCGGCCGCGGCGCGTAGCATGGCACAGAATGCTTGCAGCAGGTCGGGCGTCAGACCAAGTTCGAAACTGCGTTCACGGCCTTCGCGGAAGGTCAGGTGATAGCCACCGTCGCTTAGCGTGTCGACCTTGATCTCGCTGGTTAGCAAAGGGGTTGAACCAAGCGGGTAGGTCGCCTTGTCGTCCTGAAAGGCCTGCTCAAAACTGGGGGGCGCCGGCATGGCCTCGGCGTCGGCTACCAATGGCATGCTACTGCTCGCCTGAGCTAGCGACCGGGCCAGATGTGGCCATAGTTCGCGCAGAAAGCGCCGGGTCAGCCAGACCCGGAATTCCTCGTCAGCTTGCGTCGCGACACGCAGGACCAGGCGGTCCTGTAAGGCATCATGAGCAATTTGAAGCTGACGAACTTGCATTGAAATTACCGAAAGCGGATGGTCGAGCGAGCGCAGGCGAGACAAGGCGAGCGGTGCTGCCGCATAGGAGCGTTATGCAAGGTGCCGCGCAACGCCGTCTCGCCAAGCGCAGCCGACCATCATTCAGGGCGCATGGAGGGGAAAAGGATCACATCGCGGATTGCCGGGGAGTCGGTCAGGAGCATGATTAGGCGATCAATGCCGATGCCGCAGCCGCCGGTCGGGGGTAGGCCGTATTCCAGCGCGCGGATGAAGTCGGCGTCGTAGTACATTGCTTCCTCGTCGCCGGCGTCCTTGGCCTTGGCTTGTTCCTGGAATCGGGCAGCCTGGTCCTCAGCGTCGTTCAGCTCAGAGAAGCCGTTGGCGATTTCGCGGCCGACGATGAACAGTTCGAAGCGTTCGGTGATTTCCGGGTTGCTGTCGGAGGCGCGGGCCAGCGGCGACACTTCGACCGGGTAGTCGATGATGAAGGTCGGTTCCCAGCACTGGGCTTCGGCGCAGGCTTCGAACAGCTGCAGTTGAAGGCTGCCCAAGCCGCCCGGCTTGACCGGCTCGCCGAAGTGCTTGATCTTGGCCTTCAGGAATTCGGCATCGGCCAGTTCGGCATCGGAGAATTCCGGGTGCTGGCGCTGGATGGCCTGGTTGATGGTCAGGCGGTGGAAGGGCTTGGACAGGTCGAGTTCGCGGCCCTGATAGATGAAGACTTCCTTGCCCAGCGCTTCGCGCGCGGCGTGGCGGAGCAGGCCTTCGGTGAAGTCCATCAGCGTGTGGTAGTTCGCGTACGCCTCGTAGAACTCCATCATCGTGAATTCGGGGTTGTGGCGCGGGCTCAAACCTTCGTTGCGGAAATTGCGGTTGATTTCGAAGACCTTCTCGAAGCCGCCAACCACCAGGCGCTTCAGGTACAGCTCGGGGGCGATGCGCAGGAACTGCTGCATGTCGAGCGCGTTGTGGTGGGTGACGAAGGGCTTGGCCGAGGCGCCGCCGGGGATCGGGTGCATCATCGGCGTCTCGACTTCCATGAAGCCGTGGCCGGTCATGTAGTTGCGGATCGAGGCGACGATGGCCGAACGGGCGCGGAAGGTGAAGCGCGTTTCCTCGTTCATGATCAGGTCGACATAGCGCTGGCGGTACTTCAGTTCCTGGTCGGACAGGCCGTGGAACTTGTCCGGCAGCGGGCGGATCGACTTGGTCAGTAGGCGGATTTCGGTGGCCTGGATGGTCAGTTCGCCGGTGCGGGTCTTCATCAGCGTACCGACGACGCCAAGGATGTCGCCGAGGTCCCAGCCCTTGAACGAGGCGTAGACGTCTTCGCCGACCTTGTCGCGGGCGACGTAAACCTGGATGCGGCCGGAGACGTCCTGCAGGGTGGCGAAGGAAGCCTTGCCCATGACGCGCTTGAGCATCATGCGGCCGCCGACCTTGACCTCGACCGGCAGGCCTTCCAGTTCTTCAGCGGATTTCTCGCCGTAGCCTTCGTGCAACTTGGCGGCGGTGTTCTCGCGCTGGAAGTCGTTCGGGAAGGCCTGGCCCGTCTTGCGCCACTCGGCGAGCTTGGCACGACGCTCGGCGATGATGTGGTTCTCGTCCTGCTGGACGGGCTGTTCGGCGTTGTCGGTTTGGGACATGGGGAATCCTTGAAAATTGGGTTTGCTGCGGTCGACCGCTAAAACCCTGAATTTTCGCCGATTTGGCCCCTTCGGGACAAGCGCAATCGCGGCGCTTGCCGCGTCGCCGGCCGGGAAAACCGGCGGCTGGTTACTGTGCGCTGCGATGTATGGCCAGCCAGACCGTGTGCGTTCCCGGTTGCGTCCAGTCCACGCGGTGCTTGCGGCCGGCGGCGATGTCCAGGCAATCGCCGGGCCGCAGGCGGCGTGCGTCGGCCTCATCGGCAAAACGCAGCAGCACCTCGCCGCTGAGCAGCACGATCCATTCGGCTTGCGCTTGCTCGTACCAGAAATCCGGCGGGCTGGCCTGGCCGGTCGAGACGATGCGCTCGATGAGCAGCCCGGGCTCGGCCAGCAGGCGGGTGAATTGCTCGTCGCTGCTGTCGAGGGCGGGCAGGTTGGCAAACAGGTTGTCGGGCATCGTCGGCCTCACTGGTAGAACGGCAGGGTATCCAGGCGGCGTTCGATTTCCCGGCTCAGTGCCTTGAATTGCAGGCTTTCCGGACTTTCGAAGCGTTGTCTGAATTCTTTCAAATGGAGGTCTTCCGGAAGGTCGCTGAAGGCAGGTAGAAGTTGCTCATCCTGCAGGCCGTTTCTAACCTTTGTTGTCAATCCATCCGGTTTTTTGACCAGTAGCTCGCCGAAGCGCGTGCCGGCGCGGTCAGCGGTCAGGTCAATGAAGGAAAAGCCGCTGCCGTGGCGGGCATCGTCGAGTTCTTTGTACAGGCCGATGGCGTCGGCTACCGGTTCGCCGGACCAGGCGGCGAGGGTTGCGGATACGACGAAATGCTGGGCGAGGTCGTGGCGGCCACCGAGGGTGATCGTGACCCAGTGGATGCGCGGCCAGGTTCTGGCTGCTGGAACCAGCCCTGCGAGATCGATGCCGGCGAGGTGGCAGGCCAGGACGAGAAGGGTGGCTTTGCCATGGGCGACGGGGTCGGCATCGGCCGGAATGGTGGCCTGCAGGATTTCGGCCAGACCGACCGGCGATCCCGGGGCGCGATGCGCGAGCAGGGCGGCCAGCGACTCGCGGGCTGCGCGGAGGTGCCGGATTTCGTCGTCGGAGAGAGCGACGGCCCGCGCCCGGTCGAGTATCTGCGGCTCCCACTGGTAGGTGACGGTTACCATGCCGGCCCCTGGATTGACCTGGATGTCCTGGATGGCATCGATCGCCAGTTGCCACTCGCGACCTAAGCCGCTGGCAGCAATGGCCGTGAGCATGAGGTATTCGGCCAGGCGTGGCGGAACGGGCAAGCGACCAAGCCGGGCCCGCGTGATGGCAGGCTTGCCTTCAATCGGCTGAATTGTGGCGGCGATATTGAGAAAGCGTCGTCCGGGAAGCACGATGCTCAGGCGGGCCTCGCCGGCACCGTCGGCCAGCACGAAGTCACCGCGGCCGTGCAGGAAACGCCCGGCGACATAGTTGATCCCCTCGTCGATCAGGTTGATCGGAATGTCCGCGGTGATAATGGCGCCGAGTTGTTGCCGTCGCGGATCGTGGGTGCTCAGGAGGTGCCGTGCCTGAGCGACGGCGATGGGTGAAATGGCGTCGTTGCGTTCGACCAGTGGTTTGCTGTCGATTGCGGCGAGAAGGAGAACTGCTGTCGCCAGTACGGGCAGCAGCAGAACGATCGCCAGCCAGACGAGGAGGCGCCTCATCGGCTGGCTAGATCGGTTAAACGCCTTGCTTCAGGCTGGCCTCGATGAAGGGATCGAGGTCGCCATCGAGCACGGCCTGGGTGTTGCCGGTTTCGTGGTTAGTGCGCAGGTCCTTGATGCGCGACTGGTCGAGCACGTAGGAACGGATCTGGTGGCCCCAGCCGATGTCGGACTTGGCGTCTTCCAGCTTCTGCTGTTCGGCCTGTTGCTTGCGCAGTTCGAACTCGTAGAGGCGGGCGCGCAGCATCTGCCAGGCTTCGTCGCGGTTGCGGTGCTGTGAACGGTCGTTCTGGCACTGGACGACGATGCCGGTCGGCACGTGGGTCAGACGGACGGCGGAGTCGGTCTTGTTGATGTGCTGACCGCCGGCGCCGGAAGCGCGGTAGGTGTCGGTGCGCACATCGGCCGGGTTGATGGCGATTTCGATCGAGTCATCGACTTCCGGGAACACGAAGACCGACGTGAAGCTGGTGTGGCGGCGGGCGTTGGAGTCAAACGGCGACTTGCGGACCAGGCGGTGGATGCCGGTTTCGGTGCGCAATGTGCCGTAGGCGTAGTCGCCGGAGAACTTGACGGTGGCGCTCTTGATGCCAGCCACGTCGCCTTCGGATTCTTCCATGACTTCGACCGTGAAGCCTTTTTTTTCACCGTATTTCAGGTACATGCGCAGCAGCATCGATGCCCAGTCTTGCGCTTCGGTACCGCCGGCACCGGCCTGGATTTCCAGGAAGCATGGCATGGGGTCGGACGGATTATTGAACATGCGGCGGAATTCGAGGGCAGCGAGCTTCTTTTCCAGCTCAGCGTTGTCAGCCTCGACGGCGAGCAGGGTGTCGTCGTCGCCGTCTTCCTTACCCATGGCGAACAGTTCACGGCCGTCGTTGACGCCGTTATCGACGGCTTCGAGGACGAGCACGATGTCTTCCAGCGCCTTCTTTTCCTTGCCCAGTTCCTGGGCGTGTTTCGGATCGTCCCAAATCTTGGGATCTTCCATCTCCTTGTTCAGGAGGGTCAGGCGTTCGCGCTTGTGATCGTAGTCAAAGATACCTCCGAAGCTCGGCGGCGCGTTGCGCCAGATCGTCGAGCTTGTTGGAGATGCTGTTGAGCTGTTCTGCTTCCATGACGTTCTTCTCGTTGCGTGGCAAAACCCCAATTATAGCTGGTGGGCAACACGCTATCCGGATGCACTTTTCGGGTGCGCTGCGGTAATGCTCCGGTGGCAATGTCGGCACTCCTTTGGTGCGGCACAGCATTCGGGTTGTGACGATCGAATATGTGCACGGTGATTTCGTTGATCTGCAGTGGCGAGCTGTTTTTTAATCTTCTGATTTTATGCAAAAAAATCTTTGGTGCAGCGCAGTGGCAAGGGAGTTGCTTATGGCTGTTCAATCTCATGATCTCGTACCTGCTTGTTATGACAAGGACTGAATCTGTCCCGGCTTTAGCCTCTTGCATGAATTCATTGCGCGCCCGTTTGCTGACTGGCTCGTTGTTCGCGGCGGGCAGCGGTGCGGCATCGGCCAGCATGCTGCTGAGCGATCAATCTGCTGCCTGGGCAGTGGGTGCCTTGGTCTTGGCTGGTCTGTCGATTGCAATTTTCCTCAAGATGCAGCGTGGGCAGGAAGTTGCGTTGGCGTTGATTGATGGTTTCGCGCTCGAACTGGCGGCCGGTCGCCTGGTCTGCCGTCTCGATCCCGGGCGTTGCGCAGCCTTGGCGCCGCTGGCCGAACGCCTGAACGGTATGGCTCGCTCACTGTCTGGCCTGTTCCTGACCTTTGCCCGGATGTCGCAGGAGATTTCCAGTGTGGCCGGCGAAAGTAACATCAACGCCCGGGGGGGCGACGACGGCGTGCGCCGCCAGCGTGACATCACGCTGTCGTCCTCTGCGACGCTGGAGCAACTGACCGTCAGTCTGGGCATGACCAGCGAAAGCGCCCAGGACGCAGCCTTGGTGGCCGAAGCGTCCGGACATATGGCGGTGACCGGTGCCGAGCGGGTCAACGGCTTGGCGCGCAGTCTGGAAAGTCTGGTCGCGACTGTGCAGGCGACCTCCGATAGCGCCAGCCGCCTGGGCCTACGCTCGAAGGAAATCGACGACATCGTCGAGCTGATCGCCGAAATTGCGGCGCAGACGAATCTGCTGGCACTGAATGCTGCCATCGAGGCCGCCCGGGCCGGCGAACAGGGGCGCGGGTTTGCCGTGGTTGCTGACGAAGTGCGCAAACTTGCCGAGAGGACCAGCAAGGCTACCCGGGATATCAGTGAACGCATCGAAGGGGTGAGGTCCGATGTCGTCAGCATGATCGACGACATGGCGGCGACAAGCGGCCAGGCTGCCAGGAGTCTGAGCGATGCCGGCGAGGCCGTTGCCGATTTACGCCGGGTCGAGGAAAACGCCAGCCAGACGCTGGTCCTGATCCGCGATATTGCTGCCACCAGCCAGGAACAGAGTGCGGCTGGCTTGAATGTTGCCCGCGACATCGAGCAGGTCGCGCAACTAGCCGATGCCAATGAGCATCTAGTACGCGAAAACAGCGAGTTGTCCCGCTACCTCAGCGAATTATCGGTGCAGCTGACCGGGGCATTAAAAAAGTACCAATATGAGTGAGGTTATGATGAATTGGATCATCTATACGATCCTGGCGCTGGTCGTCGTCGTTCTGGGGGGGGCGGCGATGCTCTATCGACGCCATTGCTGGGATTTCGCCGATAAGTCGCTGACCAATACGCTGGAGGCCTGCCGCTCGTTGCTTGCCCTTGTCGGCCATTTTCAGCAGCATCGGGGCATGAGTTCGGCCCTGTTATCCGGTGACCAAGTGTTCCGGACCCGACTGGATGGCAAGGGGCGAGAGATTGATGCATTGATTCCATCCTTGCGCGAAGTGGCTCGGGAGGAGGGAACTCGTGCCCACCCTTGCTTGACCCAGAACGATCTGGCCCTATTCCAGTTCCAGTGGAACCAACTTCGGGAAAAATTGTGTGGTCTTTCTGTCGAACAAAGCATCGCCCAGCACAGTTTTCTCGTTGATCAATTACTACAATGGCTCGCCGCCCTGGGCGAATCGCGGATTGAGGTGCTGTTGGTGGACCGCTGCGCCCGCGGTCAGGTACGCAATTACGCCAGCCGCCTGCCGGCTCTGACTGAGTGTCTGGGACAGGCCCGTGCCTTGGGAATGAGCGTTGCGGCCCAACGCGGCTGTTCCGCTGTAGCGCGGGTTCGCCTGATGTTTCTGGTGGCGCGCGCCGAGGCGTTGCTCAATCAGGCCAAGGAGGCTGGCGGGCGCGGTCCGGGGGTGGAAAAAGCAGAGCTGGCGGTGCAGGAAATGGCCCGGGTGATCCGTACTCGAATGCTGTTGAGTTCCGGCATCAGCGTGGCAGCGCAGGAATATTTCGATATCGCTACGGTAGCGGTAGACAGTGTTTTTGCATGGATTAACGAAAGCGGCACCATGTTGGCGGCAGCGAGAAACGGAAAGGCCAACAGTGGATATGCCCTTCAAATGCAGAGCGCCTAAATTTGGCTTGTTGCCCAATTCGCCCGGACGGATGGGCTTGGGATCTGAGCGAGGTGGTGGTGAGGCGGAGTTGCCGGGTGTATCGACCATGAGCACCATGTTTGAAAACCTCGATGGCATGTTTTTTCGTTGCCTGGTCGACGAATACTGGACTTTGCTGTCCGTTAGCCCCGGTTGCAGGGCGTTGACTGGCCATGCTGCTCAGGATCTGGTCGGCAACAGACTCCTTTCGCTTGAGGCGCTGACCCATCCGGAGGACCGTGCCGCCGTGCGCGGCACCATTTTGGCAGCACTCGATACGGGGGGGCGCTATCGTATCGAGTACCGCATCGTGTGTCAGGATGGCGAAGAGAAGTGGGTATTGGAACGTGGCGTCGGTCTGTACGATGAGACCGGGCGTCAGGTGCTTGACGGCTATCTGGAGGACATTACCGACCGCGTCCTGGCCCAAATTCAACTGGCGGAAACCGAATTGCGCTATCGCAGTATTTTCGAGAATTCGGTGATCGGCATGTTTCAGACGACTGAGAGCGGACGCTACTTGGCGGCCAACCAGGCGCTGGCCACGCTCTATCGCTACCCGACACCGGAGTCGTTGATCTCCAGTCTTGCCGATATCGCAACTGGTCTGTATGTCGACCCGCGGCGGCGAGCCGATTTCAAGCGGCTTATCCAGCGCGATGGCCAGGTCAGTGATTTCGAATCCGAGGTCGTATGCAGTGATGGGGGGCGGATCTGGATTTCCGAAAATGCCCACGCTGTTTGCGCACCGGATGGTTCTCTGCTCTACTACGAGGGAACAGTCGAAGATATTTCCGAGCGCCGTCGCTACCAGTCGGT
>JAGWUW010000294.1 GCA_028868235.1 Betaproteobacteria bacterium
TAAATACAGCTAAAACGGGAACCACCCAGTTCGCGTTTTCGGCCAACTGGGTTTTTTGTTTTCAGGAACAGCATGCCAGGACAATCTGTCGGCGTCGTCACTTCGCAACGCGCCCACTTCGATCAACCGCTCCACTTGCGCAGTGGCGGGGTTCTACCAGCCTACGATCTGGTCTACGAGACCTACGGCACCCTTAACGCCGCCAAATCGAACGCCATTCTCGTCTGCCACGCGCTGTCCGGTCATCATCACGTCGCTGGCTATTACGCCGACGCCCCGAACAACATCGGCTGGTGGGACAATATTGTCGGTCCCGGCCGACCGCTCGATACCGACAAATTCTTCATCGTCGGCCTTAACAATCCCGGTGGCTGCCATGGTTCGACCGGTCCGTCGTCAATCAATCCAGCCACCGGCAAGCCCTGGGGTGCCGATTTCCCCATCGTCGCCGTCAGCGACTGGGTTGAAGCTCAAGCCCGACTGGCCGACCACCTTGGCATCGACGCCTGGGCTGCGGTTATCGGCGGCAGCCTCGGTGGCATGCAGGCCATGCGATGGACAATCAGCCAGCCAGAGCGCATTCGCCACGCCATCATCATCGCCTCGGCACCCAAGCTGTCGGCGCAGAACATCGCCTTCAACGACGTCGCCCGCCAGGCCATACTGACAGACCCTGATTTCCACGGCGGCAATTACTACGAACACAACACCCGTCCGGTACGCGGCCTACGCTTAGCGCGCATGCTTGGCCACATAACCTACCTGTCCGACGACCAGATGGGCGAGAAATTCGGTCGGGAGCTGCGCAATGGTTCTTTCGGTTTCGATTTCGACGTCGAGTTTGAAGTCGAGTCCTACCTGCGCTACCAGGGCGATAAGTTTGCCGGCTATTTCGATGCCAACACCTACCTGTTGATGACCAAGGCACTCGATTACTTTGATCCGGCCCGCCTCGACAGTGGCGACCTGACGAAGGCCATGGCCCGAAGCAACCCGAACACGGGCTTCCTGATCGCCTCGTTCACCACCGATTGGCGTTTCTCGCCGGCTCGCTCCAAGGAAATCGTCGCTGCCTTGCTCGCCAACAACCGCAACGTGTCGTACGCCGAGATCGACCTCAATTTCGGCCATGACTCCTTCCTGATGGACGATGCCCACTATCATGGCATCGTCAATGCCTACCTGCGGAACATCAAGCTATGACGCACACGCTGGGACGCCCCGATTTCGACATCATTTCCGCCTGGATCGAGCCCGGACACCGCGTACTCGACCTCGGCTGCGGAGATGGCACGCTGCTCAAGCACCTGATCGACACGCGTGGCGTACATGGTGTCGGCGTCGAAATAGACGATGCCAACATCCTCGCCGCCATCAAGAATGGCATCAATGTGCTGCAGGGTAATCTGGAAAAGGGCCTCGACGAATTCACCAACCAGTCCTTCGACCACGTCGTGTTGTCGCGTACGCTGCAGACAGTGCGCCACACCGAGGGTATCCTGCGCGAAATGCTGCGCGTCGGCCGCGAGGCAGTCGTTTCCTTCCCCAATTTCGCCTACTGGAAGAACCTGCGCTCGGTGCTCGACGGCCGCATGCCGGTATCGGAGGACCTACCCTACCAGTGGTACGACTCGCCCAACGTTCGCTTCTTCACGCTGCTCGACTTCGAAGCACTGTGCGCGCAAATGGGGCTAATCATCCGCGAGCGCCATGTCCTCGATGAAGACGGCAACATGGTCGAGAACGACGACGAACGCGAACTGAATTTCCTCGGCAGCCTGGCGGTCTATCGCCTGACGCAAGCCCGCTGATGCCGGCTTGGCTCGCTGCCCTGCTCACCCGGAAGATGCTGATCTGTATCTTCACTGGTTTTTCCTCAGGCCTGCCGCTCTATCTGCTACTCAACCTGCTGCCGGCCTGGCTGCGCAGCGAGGGCGTCGACCTGAAAACCATCGGCTTCTTCGCTCTGATCCAGTTTCCCTACACCTGGAAATTCCTCTGGTCGCCCCTTCTGGACCGCTTCAGCGTGCCCGGATTCGGCCGCCGGCGCGGCTGGATGCTACTCACCCAGATTGCTCTGCTGTTGGCCATCGGCTCGCTCGGCGGCCTGCACCCGAAGGACAACATCTGGCCCATCCTGTGGCTGGCCACACTGCTTTCGCTACTCTCGGCCACCCAGGACATCGCCGTCGACGCCTTCCGCCGTGAAATTCTGAGCGACAACGAACTCGGCCTCGGCAACGCCGTTCACGTGAACGCCTACCGCATCGCCGGTCTGATTCCCGGCTCGCTATCGTTGATCTTGGCTGACCGCTTGCCGTGGAACGACGTATTCTGGATTACCGGTGCCTTCATGCTGCCCGGTATGGCCATGGCCTGGCTGGTCGCCGAACCAGTCATCAAGGGCGCACCGAAGACCCTGCGCCAGGCAGTCACCGAACCCTTCCGCGAATTCATGGGTCGCCAGGGCTTACGTGGTGCCGCGCTGGTCCTCGGGTTCATCTTCCTCTACAAGCTCGGCGACAGCCTGTGCACAGCCCTGGCCACCCCGTTCTACCTCGACATGGGCTTCACCAAGACCGACATCGGCTTGATCGCTAAGCATGCCGGCCTTTGGCCGGCGGTAATCGGCGCTTTGCTCGGCGGCCTGTGGATGGTCAAACTTGGGATCAACCGGGCCCTGTGGCTGTTCGGCGTGGTGCAACTGCTATCGATCTTCGGTTTCGCCTGGCTCGCTGCACACGGGCACTATGAAACCATTGGTGCCGACGAACGCGTAGCGCTGGCCTTCGTGATCGGACTCGAAGCCTTGGGCGTTGGACTGGGTACCGCTGCCTTCGTCGCATTCATCGCCCGATCGACCCATCCAGCCTATACGGCGACCCAGATGGCCCTATTCACCAGTCTGGCTGCCGTGCCACGCACCTTCATCAACGCCTCGGCGGGATGGCTGGTCGAGCAACTGGGTTGGCTGAATTTCTTCTGGCTGTGTTCGCTCCTGGCCGTGCCCGGCATGCTCCTGCTGCTGAAAGTTGCACCGTGGAACGGAGCGACGGCAGCGGCTAGTCGCCCCGCTTGAGGCGACGCCGGTCCAGCCACCAGGCGTAGATCGGCAGCAGTAATACCGAACCCGGCAAGAGCAGCACGATCAGGTAAGGTGACAGATGCGCTACCCGTCGCAAATGGGAGAGGAGTTGCGCCTTCTCGGCCAGCGTCCACGACTCGCCGTTACGGGCCTTCATCAGCAAGGGCATGATGCCCCGGGTTTGCATCAGTTCGGCCAGTATGCGCCGCACCTCACGACGCTGCGACGAAACGACCTGGCGCCACCACACCGGCAGTATGGCTTCCTTGCTGATAGTTTCGGCCACCATCAATGAGTCCCGACTATGGTGTTTTTGATGGCCCGCCAACCACGCCACAGAAAAAACCCGCGCTGCGCCCAACGCCAAGCGCGTTTTGGCCGAGCGATGACGACCGTAGCCACGGCCACGCCGACTGCAGCCGGATGTTGCTTGAGCCAGTTGACGCCCTTGAGAACCGTATCGCCCTTGGCCAGCGCAGCCTCAAGGGGAAGCGCATGCTGCGCCAACTGGCGTCGTTGCTCGTCGATGCGTACCTTGAGCGCGCCGTGGCGCGTCGCCAGTTCGAGCAGCTTTGGATTCATTCCGGCTTGTTGCGATAGCGGCGCAGCTG
>JAGWUW010000295.1 GCA_028868235.1 Betaproteobacteria bacterium
ATGGAAAAGCAAATCGACGAACAAGGGTGCTTTCAGAACCCCGCGAACTTGGAAAAGACCATCGACTCATGGGCGATGCAGGCCAACTCGGATCGCCAGTTCACGTGGTTCTATCTTCAGCTTCGCTACGCGCGGCCTACAAGCATCGCGCTTACCACATCGAGTGGACAGACCACGAGTCTGACCGATGCGTTCATGTCGGCGACGCGCCAATTGGGCTACAACATCGCGGCCGAGGTGACTGACGCTTGCACGGCCAAGATTTGCCAACGACTGCGTCCGCGCGTGATTCCGGTGGCGGCGAAGCCTGACATCGCCCGCGCCTGTGCGCTGTACAACCGCCTTCAAGACGGCGTCATCGAGCGTTGCAACTTCCTCGAAGAAGCCACCCAGGCATGGGAAGACGGCTACGCGGCGCCGTGCGGGTTCGTGCTGTTCGAGGCCGACAAGGAAGCCTACGAGATCAAGTCGCGCAGGACTGACCCACTTTCCTGGTTCTGGAATCGCGACGAGGGCCGCTTCCCCATGTACCTCGGGCACTATGAGGCAATCTCGCGCGATGTTCTGAAGGCGCAGTATCCAGATCACGAGGAGGCCATTGATCGCGCACAGAACTGGCGACCGCCGAGCGTAATCGGCGTTGATCCGCCGTCGTCAACCGAGCCCAAGACGGTGCGCGTGAATTACATCTGGCGGCGCCGCGAGGGCGAGAACGAAGGCCGCTTCTTGGTGACGGTTGGCCATACGGCGCTGAACGGCGATTCTCAGCTTGCGCTCGAAGGCGAAGAGGTCGGCGAGGAGTGGCCTTACGACTTCTTTCCGGTTTCGGTGTTTCGCAATCGCTGGGACTACAAGGGATTCGGCGGTGTCCCGATGATGAGATACATCGCGCCCCACCATCTGGCGCTGAATCGGCTTGCTCGCACTGTGGAAGAGTCTCTCAAAGGCGCGATGCCGTACATCAGCAGCCACCAAGACAGCAAGGTGCGCGAGTTGTCTGATGTTCCGTTCGGCGTGATGAAGTGGGCAGGGGCCATCGAGCCGAAGATCGTCCCGAATAACCCGGTCAGTGAGCAGGCCTTGAGGCAAATCGACTACCACGAGAACAAGGCTTACGCGATTGGTGGCGTAAACAAGGCCCTGGGCAACGGACAGAAGCCCGCTGGACTCAACAGCGGCGTGGCCCTGCGTGAGTTTATCGACCTAGCAGAGGCCCGCATGAGCGAGTACCAGAAGCATTGGGAGAGCGCATGGGCGCAGGCCGGCCACATCATCGTCGCACTGGCCAACCAACTGAAGAAGGTGCGCACGTCATCGCGAGATGCGAACGCCGAGCTGATGAATGAGATCAACATCGGCGATCTGAAGCTCGATCGGAATGACTACCGCGTGACCTACGGTCTCACGTCTGCCTTGTCCAAGAGCCCGAGCGGGTTGCTCGCTGACCTCGACGAATTCAAGAACATCGGTCTGATTGACCGCGAAGACCTGGCCCAGGCCATCGGTGACAAGGTCCCGGACGTCCAAGCGGCAGCCGACCGAATCACGGCGCCTAAGCGGCTTGCTGCGAAGGCCGTCCAGACCGCGCTGGAAACGGGCGACATTCCCGAGAACCTGATCCCGTCCGCGATGCAAGGCCAGGCCGGGCTGGACGCGATCATTATGTTCGGGTCGCAGGCATGGTGTTCTGCTCAAATCACGCCTGACCGATACTCGCCCGAGGGGATGGAAGCGCTATTGAGGCTTATTCGATGCGCACAGGCCAAGAAGGGACAGCCCGTCCCGGCCACTCAGCCGGTGATGCCGGCCGCTCCTGTCCCGCAAAACGCGGTGATGCCCGCCGGGGTCCCCACCGCTCCGCCGGCCCCCGCTCCCCAAGTACCGCCCGTTGCATAGGAGGATTGAATGCCACTCGAAGAGACCACCCAGATCGCCGCCCCCGAGACGCCCGCAGTTACCACCGAGGCCGCACCGCCGGCAGAAGTCGCCAAGGTCGAGACTCCTCCCGATGACGGTGGCCTGGCTGCTGCGCTCAAGGAAGCCCAGGAACGGCTCAGTGCGAGCGCCAAGCGCGGTCAGAAGGCAGAGCCGAGCACGGCGCCCAAGACCGACGCAAAGACCGAGGAGAAGCCAGCAGAAGGCGACAAGCCGGCGGAAGCCAAGACCGACGAGAAGAAGCCAGAGGACAAGCCGGCGCCGACCCCTGAGGAAGAGCTGGCGAAGTTCGTGGCTGAGCAACGCCGCGCATCGGCCGAGAAGGCGGCGGCAAGGCGTGAGAAGGAAGAGGCGAAGCGCGAGCGCGAAGAGCTAGCCAGACAGCGCGAGGCCATGCAGAAGGGCCAGAGCGCATCACAAGAGCAGCTTGAGCGCTTGCAGCGGTTCGAGGCGCTGAAGGAGACCGACCCGGCTGCGGCTGTCGAGCTGCTCATGGGTCGGGACCAGCTCGGCGAGCTCGTGTACCCGCTCTTGAGTCGCATCAAGGAGCAAGGCGAGGACGGCACCGGCATACCCGAGAGCGACCGCCAGCGCAGCGTTGAAGAGCAGATCGCGGAGGGTATTCGACGCCACGATGAAGAGCTCCAGCGGGCCGCAGCCGAACAGCAGCGGCAGCAAGAGGCGCAGGCAGAAGCCCAGCGCAACCAGCGCCGGGAAGCGTACTTTAGCGAGCTTCAGCAGCTCTACAGAGCCAACCGCGATAAGTTCCCTTATCTCATGGTCGACCCGGTTGACGTTCCCGAGGTCGAGAGCTTGATTCAGACGACATATCAGCAGACCGGGAAGGTTCTAGAAGCCGAGGCCGTCCTGTCTCACTTCAACAAGCAGCGCGAAGACAAGGCCATAAAACTGGCCGAGGTCCGCGCCAAATTGAACCCAACGAAGTCGACCTCCACGCCACTCGCGAAGCTCCCGACCACGCCCAAGGCCAAGGTTGACAGCGGGGCTGCTCCGGTTAAGGCCGGCGGCGAGTTGGCGAACCTGTCACCCAAGGAGCAGATCGCGCGTCGAATCGAGATGCTCAACCAATTGGGCAAGGCCGGCTAGAAAATCGTTGACTTCTCGGGCCTCCTTTGCCCATCCTGTAAATAGCTGCAACACCATACCGCGTCTGTCAGGGCGGGACTGAATACCTAGAGCCAAGCGCCAAGTGAGCGTGGCTCGGTCTTCATTCCGAGGTGTCCCATGGCAGGTGCAGATTTTACAGCAGCATACGCGATGTTCCGCGAGCACTATCGCGGAAAAAACATCGTCGACACGATGTACACCACGAACAAGGACATCAACCCCTTGTTCGCCAGCATGCAGGCCGTCGCCGATACCGGCGAGGGCATGGGCCGCACGCTGGTTACCCCCATCGTCTACGGAACCGGTACCAGCGTCGGCGCCGTGTTCGCCAACGCCCAGGCCAAGGCTCAGGGAGCCACCACGGGCGCTTCGGCGCTCTATGGCCGCTGGGAGTCCAACGCGGTCAGCATCCACGGCTTTGCGGTGTGGAGCCGCGATGCCATGGACGCCGCCGCCGGAAAGGGCGCGGGCGAAATATTCAAGGTTATGTCCAAGGAAATGGACACCAAGCTGACCGCCATTCGCAACAAGTGGGCGAAGTACGCGGTCGGTGACGGCACGGGCGCCCTTGCCCAGATCGTTACCCTGAACGCAAGCCCGGCCTACATCACC
>JAGWUW010000296.1 GCA_028868235.1 Betaproteobacteria bacterium
CATCCTGTCTCCAAGGCCGTATCGGTCGGACTGACGCCCGAGCAGCTTCCGGTGGAGGACTTTGGCGCCGAACTCGGGCGAGGGGTTCGCGGCGCGGTCAGTGGGCGTCGATACATTCTTGGCAACCACCGCTGGGTGCACGAACGTGGGCAATGTTCCACGGAACTCGAAGCTCGGTTGGCGGAGCATGAGAGGCTGGGGCGCACGGTTTCATTGCTCGCCGATGATCGGCACGTGCTGGCGCTATTCGCGGTGGCGGACACCGTGAAGGAAACCAGCAAGCAAGCGATCGCGGAGTTGAAGATCTTGGGGATTCGAGCCGTCATGCTGACCGGCGACAACTCATCCACGGCAAAAGCCATTGCCGAGCAGGTTGGCATCGAGGATGTCCAAGCCAATCTGCTACCTCAAGACAAGCAAGCCATGATCCGCCAATTGGGTGCCAATAATGTACCCGTTGCCATGGTGGGGGACGGTGTAAACGACTCACCCAGTCTCGCTGCTGCTGCTGTGGGTTTTTCAATGGGCGCAGCCGGAACTGATACGGCGAAGGAAGCTGCAGACGTTCTCATCATGACCGACGATCTGCGCCGCGTGCCCGAAACCGTTCTTTTGTCGAAGCAAACCTATCGCGTACTCTGGCAAAACATCACATTGGCACTCGGCATCAAAGCCGTGTTTTTTGTGCTGGCAGTTTTAGGCAATGCCACAATGTGGATGGCTGTTTTTGCTGATATGGGGGCCAGTTTGCTGGTCGTATTCAACGGCCTTCGACTCCTGAAACGCCCCCACTCTCCATAACCTTTCTGACATGAAGCAGCTGGTCGCGATTCTCATTGCTGTGCTCTTGCCGCTCCAAATGGCTTGGGGGGCGGCTGCTGCGTACTGTCAACATGAGACAACCACGCAGGGCGCGCGGCACTTCGGGCATCACACCCATGTCCATGCGGACGCCAAGCATGGTGTGAAGGTTGCGGGCAGCACATTGCTGAATGACATCGACTGCGGCTTTTGTCACGCAGCATCCGCCGCAGTTCTACCTGATATGACCGCACTGCAAGCGGTCTCCGGCACGGCGGGCATGCCGCCAGTCCTGGCCGATATCGAGCGCAACTCTGCGCCTCAACGCACTCCCGACCGGCCACAGTGGTGTCGTCTCGCCTAGCCGGCGAGACGTTTGAACTGATCCCCGTTCCGTTTCGCCGAATCCAAGGGTTCAACCATGAGATTCGATGAAAAAACTTCTATGGCCGCTCGGGCTGGCGGCCACGCTATGCAGCCCTGTGCCACTGTGGGCACAACCTCCCTTGACACTTGAGCTTGCGCTCGATCAGGCCCTTTCACGAAGTCCTGCCATCGCAGCAGCGATCAAGGAAGTCCAGGCTGCCGAGGGCGCCACCCGCCAAGCCGGCGTTTGGCGCAATCCCGAGCTAAGCGCGACAGTGGAGGACACCCGTCCGGAGAGCAGGACGACCACCATCACGATGGATTTTCCGATCGAGTTGGGCGGAAAGCGTTCAGCCCGAATTTCGGCTGCAGAGTTCGCCACCGGCGTTGCCGCCGCCGAGCTGAACCATGTCCGGTCGAATGTGCGATCGCATGTCATCGGGGCCTTCTTTGGCGTACTGATTGCCCAAGAGCGAACTCGACTTGCAGACAGCTCGGTCGGCATTGCCACTCGTGTCGCAGATGCGGTGGCCAAGCGAGTCACTGCAGGAAAAGTATCGCCTGTCGAGGAGACACGAGCCCGAGTCGACCTCGCGCAGGCACAGCTTGAATCGGTCGAGGCTGGTTCCGAACTGCAGACGGCTCGGTTCGCCTTGGCGGCCCAGTTGGGTGACGGCGCCCCGGCATTCGAGACTGTCCAAGGAGACGTCACCAAGCCGCCCATCCGACCAGGGTTTGCTGAATTGGTTTCGCAGCTCGAAGCCTCGCCAACTATTGCCATGGGCCTGTTGGAGGTCGAGCGCCGCAAGGCCCTGGCAGACGTCGAGAAGAGCAAGGCAACACCTGATTTCACGCTGAGCCTGGGAAACAAGCGCGATGCATCGATCGGGCGAAATCAAGCCGTTATTGGGTTCTCCGTGCCGCTACCGCTCTTCGATCGCAATCAGGGCGCCATCCTGGAAGCCTCGCGGCGTGCCGACAAGGCTCATGACGAACTGCAAGTTGTTCGGTTGCAGCTTCTTGGCGAATTGCAAGATGCTTCTAATCGCCTCGCAGTTGCAAACACGTCTCTTCATGCATTGCAGAGCACGGTACTGCCGTCGGCACAGCAAGCCTATGACGCGGCAAGCAAGGGATTCGACGCCGGAAAGTTCGGCTTTCTCGAAGTCATCGACGCCCAGCGCTCCCTCCTGCAGGCTCGGGCCCGCTATCTGAACACCCTGGCAGCGGCATATCAAGCCGCCGCCACGATCGACCGCATCACCGGTCGTTGAGAGATCCACTCATGAACATTACGAAGAAGCAACAAGTCACGATGGCCGCAATTGTTGCCGCTGGTCTCGTTGGAAGTGCGGCAGTACTGTGGCGCAGTCAATCCGTTGCGCCAGCCGATCAAGCCGAAGCCCATGAAGAACAGGAAAAGCCTCTCGGCAAAGGCGAAGGTGCGCATCAGGATGAGCACATCGTCAAGCTCAGCGCCGAGCAGCAGAACACTGCTGGCATCAAAGTAGAAAAGGTTGGTGCGGGTTCGTTGCAAGCAGGCGATGACTTCTCCGGTGAAATTCGCTTCAATGATGACCGGACCGCGCACGTCGTACCCCGACTCTCCGGGGTGGCCGAATCTGTGCAGGCCAATCTGGGTCAGCAGGTTCGGCGCGGCCAGGTGCTGGCTGTGATTGCCAGCACGTCGCTGTCAGAGCAGCGTAGTGAGCTGATGACCGCGCAGCGTCGGCAAGAGGCTGCGGCGGCCACCTACGAGCGAGAGAAGAAGCTCTGGCAAGAGAAGATTTCAGCGGAGCAAGACTACTTGCAGGCGCAGACAGCGCTTCGAGAAGCCAACATTGCTGTCGATAACGCGCGCCAAAAGCTCGCAGCAATTGGTGCGACCAGTTCGGCCAGCAGCCTGAATCGGTTCGAGGTCAAGGCGCCGTTTGACGGCACCGTCGTCGAGAAGCATCTGTCCGCCGGCGAAGCCATCAAGGACGATGCCAGCATATTCACGGTGTCCGACCTCCGTTCCGTATGGGCCGAATTTGCTGTCGCGCCGAAAGATCTGGCCATCGTGCGCGTGGGGCAGAAAGTGGTGGTGTCGTCGTCGGCTTTCGACGAGAAAGTACAAGGAGTCATTTCCTATGTGGGCTCGCTGCTCGGCGAGCAGACTCGTACAGCACGTGCTCGTGTGACGCTGTCCAACCCGCAAGGTGCATGGCGCCCCGGCTTGTTCGTCACGGTTCGCGTGCTCGGCGCGGAGCAGCCGGTTCCCGTGGTGGTAGCTGCCGAAGCGATCCAGACCATCGATAACCAGGCCACGGTTTTCAAGGTGGTATCAGGGGGCTTCCAAGCTGTTGCCGTGAGAACCGGGCGTTCAGACGATAAACACGTCGAGGTGCTGGAAGGTCTCAAGGCCGGCGACCAGATCGCCTCTGGCAACACCTTCGTTCTGAAGTCGGAGCTCGGCAAAGCTAACGCCGAGCATGAAGACTGACAGGAGGCGCCAT
>JAGWUW010000297.1 GCA_028868235.1 Betaproteobacteria bacterium
CCGCAGCAGACCGTCTATCTCAAGGACTACGCCCCCCCGGCCTACCTGATCGATCGCGTTGAACTCGATTTCGATATTCGTGCCGACGGCACGACAGTCACCAGCACCCTCGCCGTACGCCGCAATCCAGCTACCGCAGCGCAGGCTCTAGTGCTCGATGGCGAGGAGTTGGCGACCCTGAGCGTCACCGTCGACGGCCAGCCGACGAGCTATACCGAGACCCCGATCAACCTCACGCTGAACGATCTGCCCCCAGCTTTCACCCTGCAAACCGTCGTTCGCATCGAGCCCGACCACAACACCCGACTATCCGGCCTCTATCGCTCAACCGACGGCTACTTCACGCAGTGCGAGGCGCAGGGCTTCCGACGCATTACCTGGTTCCTCGACCGACCCGACGTGATGGCAACGTACAGTGTCACGCTGCATGCTGACCTAGCAACCTATCCGGTACTGCTCGCCAACGGCAATCCAATCGCTTCCGGCCTAGAGACCGACGGGCGCCACTGGGCTACGTGGGAAGATCCGTTCAAGAAGCCTGCCTATCTGTTCGCCGCTGTCGCCGCCAAGCTCGACGTACTGAAGGACTCATTCCGTACAACCTCTGGCCGCGACGTGCAACTCGCCATCTACGTCGAACCGGGCAAGATTGACCAGTGTTCGCATGCCATGGAGGCACTGAAGAAATCAATGCGCTGGGATGAAGAGCGCTTTGGGCTCGAATGCGACCTCGACCACTACATGATCGTCGCCGTCGGCGATTTCAACATGGGCGCCATGGAGAACAAGGGCCTCAATATCTTCAATACCAAGTACGTACTGGCGCGCAGTGATGTAGCCACCGACGTCGATTTCGAGAACATCGACCGCGTCGTCGCCCATGAATACTTCCACAACTGGACCGGTAACCGCGTTACTTGCCGCGACTGGTTCCAGCTGTCTCTGAAAGAAGGATTAACCGTCTTCCGCGACCAGGAGTTCGGCGCCGACCTGCACAACCGGCAGACCGCCCGCATTCGCGAAGTACGTGGCCTGCGTGCCGCCCAGTTCCCGGAGGATGCGGGTCCGATGGCGCACCCGGTTCGTCCGGCCAGCTTTGTCGAGATCAACAACTTCTACACCGCCACCGTCTATGAAAAGGGGGCTGAAGTCATCCGCATGATCCAAACGCTGATCGGCCGCGAGGGATTCCGTGCTGGCATGGACGAATACTTCCGCCGCCACGACGGTCAGGCCGTCACCTGCGAAGATTTCGTCGCCGCAATGACCGCCACCAGCGGCTTCGACTTCACCCAGTTCATGCGCTGGTACAACCAGCCGGGTACACCACACGTCGCCGTCGATAGCCGCTACGACGCCGAGTCGAAAACTTACACCCTGATCTGCACACAGTCGAACCCGCGTGCATCGGACAACGATTCCTACCTGATCCCGATCCGCGTCGCGCTGTTTTCGGAAGCCGGCGCGTTGCTGGCCGGCAGCGAACGCACCTTGCAACTGACCGCCACCAGCCAGTCCTTCGTCTTTAACGACGTCCCCGCCGAGTCGGTACCTTCGTTGCTCCGCGATTTCTCAGCGCCGGTCTATCTCGACTTCGACTACTCACCGGAACAACTGGCCCTGCTACTCGGCCACGAAACTGACCCGTTCAACGCCTGGGAAGCCGGCCAGCGATTGGCCACGACGCTGATACTCGACGCCGCCCGGTCCATCGCCGCTGGCCAGCAGCCAGTCTGGCCGGAAACTTTCACAGCCGCCTGCCGCCGCCTGCTACAGGCCCAAGCCCAACGCGGTAGCGCCTTCGTCGCTGAAACCCTGACCTTGCCCGGCGAAGGCACTCTAGCCGAGCTGCTCGAAGTCGTTGATCCCGATGCGCTGCACGCTGCCCGCAATGCCCTGCGCCGCCATCTAGCCGAAGAACTCGAAGGCGAATTCTCTGGCCTCTATGCCGCGCTGGCAGTCAACGAGCCTTACGCCCCGACCGCAGAACAGGCCGGACGCCGCGCTTTGCGCAACGTCTGCCTCGGCTATCTGATGGAACTCGACACCGATGCTGTGCGCCAGATGGCGCTAGATCAGTTCCTGAGCGCGGACAACATGACCGAGCAGTTCGCCGCGCTGTCGACGCTGGCCAACGTTAATGCGGAAACCTGCCCGCAACGCGAACAGGCATTGGCCGACTTCTACCGCCGCTGGCAACACGAAGCCTTGGTCGTCGACAAATGGCTGGCCGTTCAATCGACCAGCCGTCGTCCCGACACACTGGCCACAGTCAAAGCACTGACCACCCACCCGGCCTTCGATGCTGGCAATCCGAACAAGATCTACGCGCTGATCCGCAACTTCGGCGCCAACCTGGTACGCTTCAACGCTGCCGACGGCAGCGGCTACGCCTTCATGGCCGACCGCATCCTCGACCTACACGACAAAAACCCGCAAGTCGCCTCGCGCCTGGCGCGCAGCTTCGACCGCTGGAAGAAGTTTGACAGTACGCGCCAAGGCCATGCCCGCGCGGCCCTGGAACGCATTCGCGCCCACCGTGGGTTATCACGCGACGTTCAGGAGGTGGTCACGCGCTCGCTGGGCGAGACCAGCTAGGCTATGCGCACACTGCGGTACGCACTGTTGCAAACCGTTACTTGAAACCCTGCCGGCCAGCCCTTATCTTGGACACATGCGCTGAATCACTTATCAGCCATGACGGCCCCCCTCCTCCCCCCGACCCCCGGGGCCGTCCAGAAAGCCTCGTACTTCCCCCGGTACGGGGCTTTCGCCTTTCTGGCTACCGGATAATTTTCAGCATAGGCTACCGGGCATGGCAAAACGCAGAAAAAAGAAAGTAGAACGCATCGTCCCCCTGTCCCCTGGCCCATTACCGGAGCGCCTGCTACGGCGCCTCTCCGACCATGGGCTGTTATTCACCGATGCCAGCCGCCTGCGCCACGGAGGACTGGCCGCCATCCTCTACCGGACGGCCCATGCGGAACCAGAGATATTCACCTGTACCGTACCCGCCATCGGCAGCAACGAGCTGGAACTGCAAGCCGCGGTATTCGGTCTTGCACAGGCGGCGCGGCTTTTTGCTGGGCAGCGCTTCACCCTCTTCTCCGACAACCTGGATGCCATCACCCGCCTGACCCGTTGCAAGGAACGGGGTATCGCGCAGGACAAACAACTGGCCTCTTTTTTCCCAAGCCTAGTTTTCGAAGCCCTGCTCCAGTGCGCTGCGCTGAGTTGGATTCCGGGTCATGGCCGATGCCGTGGCAACGCACTGGCCGACCAACATGCGCGGCTAGCCGCAGAGGGCGAAGATGTTAACAGCCATGAAGAGTCCCGTATCTTCGTTTTGCCCATCAGTAGTAACTTGACCCTAAGCACGGAAGAGAAAGGGGGGCTTTCAACCCTAGATTAGAAAGCGATCTCAGTTGGCAGTGTGTTGGCTGCGCTACGGCGAGCCAGATTACCTGAACGACAGTTAGCGGTTTAACGGCTGACGATTGGTTGGTAGGAATGCGAAATCTATCTTGTTGTTAATGTCGATTCGGGTTGCAATCAACCGACATATTTGACTATGTTGTGTACATCAACTTATTCATTCCATCTTGGTGGCTAAAATGGGAACAACAAATTGCCAGAAGAATCGGCGTGAAA
>JAGWUW010000298.1 GCA_028868235.1 Betaproteobacteria bacterium
TCGCACCGGAAGCCCTGCTCGACGCTTTGCTTGAGGTCGAACAGCGATTCGGCCGCATCCGCGCCGAGCGCAACGGCCCGCGCACATTGGATCTCGACCTGCTGCTCTACGGCGACCAGTACGTCGCCCTGCCCCGCCTGACCCTGCCGCATCCGCGTCTGCACTTGCGTGCTTTCGTGCTCCAGCCGCTGGCCGAAATTGCCCCGGATCTCGCCATTCCTGGGCGCGGCACCGTCGCCGCCTGGTTGCCGGCCGTCGCCAACCAGGGTATCGTCAAGCTGTGAGCGTGTTCGGCCTGAACATCCCCGTACTTTGGCAAACGGTGATTCTGCTGGCCTTGTCGAACGTCTTCATGACCTTCGCATGGTATTCACACCTCAAAAACCTTAACGAGAAACCTTGGTGGATCGCAGCCCTATTCTCGTGGGGTATCGCCCTGTTCGAATACCTGATCCAGGTACCGGCCAACCGCATCGGCAATACCGAGATGGATCTCGGCCAGCTCAAGATCCTTCAGGAAGTCATCACCCTCACCATCTTCGTTCCCTTCGTCGTCTTTTACATGGACCAGCCACTCAAGCTTGACTACTTGTGGGCGGCTCTGTGTATCCTAGGCGCCGTGTATTTTGTCTTTAGGTCGTAAATGTCCGCTCAAGTCCTTACTCGCCGCTTGACCCAGGGCGATCTCGCCAAGCTCTACGCTGCTGGCGAGAAGGTCGTCATGTTCACCGCCTACGATGCCAGCTTCGCCCGTTTGCTCGACGGCGCCGGTGTCGAATCGTTGCTCATCGGTGACTCGCTGGGTAATGTCATCCAGGGACACGACACCACGTTGCCGGTCACTGTCGCCGACATCGCCTATCACACTGCCTGCGTCAAACGCGGCTCGGACCGCGCTTTCATCATTGCCGACATGCCCTTCGGTAGCTATCAGGAATCGCCAGAACAGGCTTTCCGCAACGCCGTCACACTGATGGCCGCGGGCGCTCAGATGGTCAAGCTGGAAGGTGGCGGCGACATGGCGAAGACAGTCAAATTTCTGGTCGACCGTGGCATTCCCGTCTGCGGCCACCTCGGCCTGACGCCGCAATCCGTGCACGTCATGGGCGGCTACAAGGTGCAGGGCAAGGGTGAGACTGCCGCCCAGCGCCTGCGGGACGACGCACTGTCCCTGCAGGAAGCCGGTGCGACGATGATCGTCCTCGAAGCAATCCCGGCCGTGCTGGCCGCCGAAGTGACGGCCATGCTGCACATCATCACCATCGGCATTGGTGCCGGCAAGGACTGCTCAGGCCAAGTGTTGGTCGTACATGATGCCTTCGACATTCCGTCTGGTAAGAAAGCCAAGTTTGTCCGCAACTTCATGGAAGGGGCCAGCTCCGTGCATGACGCGGCCTGCCGCGCCGTCGCTGCCGTCAAGAATGGCACCTACCCCGGCCCGGAACACACCTACGCCGCCTGACCCTGAATAGCCGGGCAGCAACCCCGGCTCTTCGACGCAAGAGACCCTAAGCATGCAAATCCATTCCGCCATTGCCGACCTGCGTGCGGCCCTAAAGAAGCGTGACCGCATCGTCTTCGTGCCGACCATGGGCAACCTGCACGCCGGCCACATTAGTCTGATGGAACAGGCCCGTGCTCACGGCGATACCGTGGTCGCCTCGATCTTTGTCAATCGCCTGCAATTCGGCCCGAACGAGGACTTCGACAAGTACCCGCGCACTTTCCAGGCCGACTGCGACAAGCTGGCAGCCGCTGGTGTCGATGTGTTGTTCGCGCCTACCGAGGCCGACCTCTATCCGGAACCACAGGAATACGTCGTCGAACCACCCGCCATCCAGAACATCCTGGACGGTGAATTCCGTCCCGGCCATTTCCGCGGCGTCGCCACCGTAGTCCTCAAGCTGTTCAACATAGTCCAGCCGAATGCTGCGCTATTCGGTAAGAAGGACTACCAGCAGTTGATGGTCATCCGCAACATGACCCGCCAGCTTGCCCTACCGATCAACATCATTGGCGGCGAAACCGTACGCGCCGCCGACGGTTTGGCGCTATCCTCGCGCAATGGCTATCTCAGCGAAGCCGAGCGCACCGAAGCGCCACGCCTGTACCGCCTACTCAACGAAATCCGCATCGCCATTCGTTCCGGCGAAACCGATACAGTCAAACTGGAAAAGTCAGCAGTCGCCACACTGGATTCGGCCGGATGGAAGACCGATTATGTTGCGGTGCGACAACAATCCGACCTGGCTATGCCGAAAGGCGCAAACACCCCGCTGGTGGTGCTTGCCGCCAGCCGCCTGGGAAGCACCCGGCTCATTGATAACATTGAGGTTTGATGCGGGTCGAATATCCATAATTATGCCCGTTGACAGGGGGGCTATTGTCGTTACAATGCGCTTCCCCCAACCTTCTGGATGAGTGAAACCATGCAGAGAACTATGCTGAAATCCAAGTTGCACCGCGTGACGGCCACCCACGCCGACCTGCACTACGAGGGTTCCTGCGCCATTGATGAGGACCTGCTCGAAGCAGCAAACATCAAGGAATACGAACAGATCGACATCTGGAACGTAAATAACGGTGAGCGTTTCACGACCTATGCCATCCGCGCCGAACGCGGATCGGGTGTCATCTCGGTCAATGGTTCGGCGGCTCGCCGCGCTGCTCCGGGCGACATCCTGATCATCGCCACCTTCGCCGTCTATAACGAAGTGGAATTGACCAAGCACGAACCCGATCTGATCTACGTTGATTCGCAAAATCGCATCGTGCGCCGCGGCCACAAGATCCCGGTACAGGCTGCCGCCTGAGCGAGAATAAATTCACGCTTTGTAAAGAAACCCGCCACTTGGCGGGTTTTTCTTTTCTGTACAATGCCCTACAAAAATTTACACACCAAGTTGGAGACAAACAATGGGCGTTGTTTTCGTAAAGACCCAGAAAGGGCATGACGAAATCGCCACGAAGGCCGGAGGGCTGTCGCCGCGCGTGCGACGAGTACTGATCTTCGTCGATGGAAAACGATCGGTCGAGGAGTTGCGGACCATGCTGCTCGCCGATGACTTGCAGCACACACTGGGCATGCTCGAGGAAGAAGGCTACATCGAATTCCACGACCTGACTGGCGTCGGCCCGGCTAACTCGCTTCCACCGGCGCAGCTAGCGTCGATCACCGCCTTTGGTGACCTGCCAACCGAAACGGACATGGTTCGTCTGCAGATGGCGCGTAATTTCATGACCAATACGCTGAATGCCTTTGTCGGTTCGCTGGGCACCAGTTCGCTGCTGGAACGCATCGATAAGAGTAACGGGCACCAAGATCTGCGCGAACTGTACGACGAGTGGTATCACGCCATTGTGATGTCACGCGATGGAAAGCGGGAAGCAGAATCCCTGCGCGCCAAGCTGCTCAACGTTATCTAACCTTCAGATCGCGTAAAAAAGGCAGCCCAGGCTGCCTTTGTATTTTTGTTCAACCTTCCGCCTTGTCGGCAGCCTTGGGCTTGCGTGGTCGCGCCTGTCGTTTGGCCTTGGCGGGCTTTTCCTCGACAGCTGGACTCTCGGTCAGCATTGCTTCGCTGACCGCCCCGCTGGCCGTCGATTCAACCTTACGGGGGCGACGCCCGCGACCG
>JAGWUW010000299.1 GCA_028868235.1 Betaproteobacteria bacterium
GGCTTCGTTCCAACCGCGAGGAATGGCCCAGAAGGACATCAAGACCCCCAAAATGCGTGTGCTGGTTGAATCGCTGAACGGCGCATTCGATGAAATCGCATCCTTCATAGAGAGGCAGCGCGGGTTTCTAAACAACGTTGCGCACGAACTTCGCACCCCGCTTGCCATCCTTCGGGCAAAAATGGAAGACGTTCCAAACCCCAAGCTCAGGCCACTTCCCTCATCCTCGATGCACGGCGCCTGACTGCGCTTGTCTCTGCAATGCTCAATCTCACGCGCTTGAAAAGCAACGGCAGTTGGAACCTAGTGGATCTTGTAGCAATCACGCGCGACGTCCTGGCAGACTACAGCACGCTGGCCCTGGACCAACACGTAGAACTGTCCATGGAAGTGGACGCAGTACGTCCCGTTCCAGTCTTTGGAGTGGAGGCCGCAATTCGCAGTGCGATCGCTAATCTCATTGGCAACGCCCTTCTCCACGCCCATGATGCCAGAATTGTCGTCGCGAGGCTCGACCAAGAGGGCGGTATAGCTGTCAATGCCGCGTGAATTTTCCCCAGAAGTGCCGAAGTAAAATTCCCCAGTTATGCCGACGTGGATGACAGGGATAATTGAGGATTTTTCGGCGGCCGTCCGCGGGGCTTTTGAGGGGGAGCGAATGCCGGAGGCGCGATAAGGGCTTTGGAGCGAACATGTTCCGGCATGAGTTCGGCATGCTGCCGCAACCGGTAGCTGGATCCTTCGATCTGCACGATGACGGCATGATGCAGCAATCTGTCCAGCAGTGCGGTGGCGACGACGGGATCGCCGAAGACATCGCCCCATTCTGCGAAGCCGCGGTTTGACGTCAGGATCATTGCGCCGCGTTCATAGCGGGCGTTGACGAGCTGGAAGAACAGATTGCCGCCGCCGTGGACGACCGGCAGATAGCCGATCTCATCAACGATGAGCAGGCTAGGCCTACAGAAGAAGCGAATGCGCTCCTGCAGCCTGCCTTCCCGTTCTGACCTGGCAAGCGAAGCGATGAGGTCCGCGAGCGTGGTAAAGTAGACGCTCTTTCCGGCCTTCACGGCTTCGACGCCGAGCGCTGTCGCGAGATGGCTCTTTCCCGTCCCCGGCGGACCGAGGAAATGAACGGCTTCGTGACGGTCAACGAACCCGAGCTGAGCTAAGGTCAGAATGCGATCCCGGTCGAGTGAGGGCTGGAATGTGAAATCGAATGTTGGTTTCCACGCAGAACTGAGCCGGTAAGGCGCATAATTTCCATTGAGAATTGAGCCATGTGAACCTTCCCCCAACGCGGAGAGCGACGGGGGTAACGGAGTGATCCACATGGGACTTTTGAATATCATCCGCCGGATGGCACTGCGCGAGAAGCTGTCTGTCCGCGAGATCAGCCGACGAACAGGATTGTCGCGCAACACAATCGCGAAGTATCTGAGCGCTGGCACGATCGAGCCAAAGTTCGCCATACCGGAGCGGGCAAGCAAACTTGATCCGTTCGCTGACAAGCTCTCTGGCTGGCTGAAGACCGAGGCGGGCAGGCCGCGCAAGCAGCGCCGAACGCTGAAGCAGCTTCATGCCGATCTGATGGTGCTCGGCTTTACCGGCTCCTATGGGCGTGTCGCCGCGTTCGCCCGTGAGTGGCGAGTTGAGCAGCAGACGACGGGGCGTGGCATATTCGTTCCGCTGTCTTTCCACCCTGGCGAAGCATTCCAATTCGACTGGAGTGAAGATTACGCTGTGATCGGCGGCGAGCGCACGAAGCTTCAGGTCGCACACATCAAGCTGGCGCACAGCCGGGCTTTTCTGGTCAGGGCCTACCTGCTGCAAACACACGAGATGCTCTTTGACGCCCACTGGCATGGCTTCCGTGTGTTCGGCGGTGTGCCTGGACGCGGCATTTACGACAATATGAAGACTGCAGTCGACCGTGTCGGCCGCGGCAAGGAGCGGCAGGTCAATGTCCGCTTCCTCGCGATGACGAACCATTATGTCTTTGCACCTGAGTTCTGTAACCCCGCCGCCGGCTGGGAGAAGGGCCAAGTCGAGAAGAACGTCCAGGATGCTCGCCCACGACTGTGGCAACAGATGCCGGACTTTCCGGATCTGGTCTCGCTGAATCTCTGGCTAGAACAACGATGCCAGGACCTATGGCGGGAGACCCCGCATGGCACCTTGCCCGGTACGATCGCAGATGTTTGGGCTGATGAGCGGACAACGTTGATGGCATTGCCCGCCGCGTTCGACGGTTTTGTCGAGCAAAGCAAACGCGTTTCGCCGACATGCCTGATCACCTTCGAGCGCAATCGTTACAGCGTGCCTGCATCTTTTGCCAACCGGCCTGTCAGCCTGCGGATCTATCCCGAACGGCTGGTCATTGCGGCTGAGGGCAATATCCTCTGCGAGCATGTGCGGATCATCGACCGAGGCCATCACAGGCCGCCAAAGACGATTTACGATTGGCGGCATTACCTTGCAGTCATCCAGCGCAAGCCTGGAGCGCTACGCAATGGTGCGCCCTTCCTGCAATTGCCGCCAGCCTTACGACAATTGCAGGATCAGATGCTTCGCCGCCCCGGCGGTGATCGTGAGATGGTCGATATTCTTGCTCTCGTTCTTCATCACGACGAGCAAGTCGTCGTCCAGGCCGTGGAACTCGCCCTGCAGGCGGGCGTGGCGACCAAGACCCATGTGTTGAACCTGCTGCATCGACTAATCGACGGGAAGACGACAGACGGTCCTGACGTCGACACACCACAGGCGCTGACCCTGGCTCGTGAACCAAAGGCCAATGTGGAGCGCTATGACGGTCTGCGTGTCCGTATCGTGGGAGGTCGCCATGCGTCATGACCCCGCAAGTGCTGCTGTCGTCATCATGCTGCGCAGCCTCAAGATGTATGGCATGGCCCAAGCGGTCACCGATCTAATTGAGCAAGGCGCTCCAGCCTTCGATGCGGCGGTGCCTATCCTGTCGCAGTTGTTGAAGGCGGAGATGGCCGAACGTGAGGTCCGCTCGATTGCCTACCACATGAAGGCAGCTCGCTTCCCAGCCTACAAAGACATCTCTGGATATGACTTCGCCGCCAGCGAGATCAACGAAGTGACGGTACGCCAACTGCACCGGTGTGAGTTTATGGACGGGGCACAGAACATTGTCCTCGTCGGTGGACCAGGCACAGGCAAAACCCATATCGCGACCGCCCTTGGCGTCCAGGCCATCGAGCATCATCGTCGGAAAGTCCGCTTCTTCTCGACCATTGAATTGGTCAATGCGCTTGAACAGGAGAAGGCCAGAGGCAAAGCCGGTCAGATCGCCGAAGCACTGGTTCGCCTCGACCTGCTGATCCTTGATGAGCTCGGATATCTTCCATTCAGCGCCTCCGGTGGAGCATTGCTCTTCCACCTGCTGAGCAAGCTTTATGAGCGCACCAGCGTCATCATCACCACCAACCTCAGCTTCAGCGAATGGGCTACCGTCTTCGGCGACGCGAAAATGACGACTGCTTTGCTCGATCGCCTGACCCACCGTTGCCACATCCTGGAAACAGGAAACGACAGCTTCCGCTTCAAAGCCAGTTCGGCCGCAGCGGCACAGAAGAGAGGAGAAAAGGCCAATCCCTTGACCAAACCCT
>JAGWUW010000300.1 GCA_028868235.1 Betaproteobacteria bacterium
CCGGGGGGGTATATCGGCGTACATACCGGCTTGATTCTGTCGGCACAGACGGAGTCCGAGCTGGCTGGAGTGCTTGCACACGAAATATCTCACGTGACTCAGCGCCACATTGCTCGGCAAATTTATCAGTCCAAACAGATTGGCATGGCCTCTATGGTTGCCATGGCGCTGGCCTTGCTGGCGGCCCGCTCCAGCGGACAGGTGGCGGGAGCGGCGATTGCCGGTACTCAGGCCGGAATGATTTCCTCGCAACTTGCGTTCTCGCGGGATTTTGAGCGGGAGGCCGATCGCCAAGGGTTCGATGTTTTGCGCAAGTCAGGTTTCGATGTCCGCGGCATGGCTGCTTTTTTTTCGCGTCTGCAGCAGGCGGTTCGGCTTTACGAAAATAACGCCACAGCTTATTTACGGACCCACCCCCTGACTGGTGAACGCCTGACTGATATGCAGAATCGGGAACAGGCGGTGCCCTATCGGCAAGTGACCGATAGTATAGATTTCCATTTGGTTCGCGCTAAGGTGCGTGCCATGCAGGGTACGCCGCGCGAAGCAGTCAAGGAACTCGAGCTTCTGTTGCAGGAGAAGAAATTCGTTTCTGAAGGGGCGATCCATTTTGGTCTCGCCTACGCCCTCTATCGATCTAGAGATTGGATTGGAGCGGAGAAGGAGCTCGAGGCGGCCAGGCGTCTGAAGGTGACGGCGGCCATGCTTGAGCACTTGCGGGCTGACGTGCGACTGGCTCAGGGTGATACCAATGGTGGGTTAGCTATTTACCGCGACGCAATGGTGCGCTACCCGCTCAATATGGCCCTGGTTTATGGTTATGGGGCTGCGTTGATCGGTGCGCATCGTTTTGACGACTCGCTGCGCTTTGCCGAAGCCCAATTGCGCAACTATCCCGAGGATGTTCAATTACACAAAATGCGGGCTGAGAGTTATGCCGGTATGGGGCGACGGGCCATGCAACATCGGGCTTTGGCCGAAGTGTTTATCCTGCAGGGACAGACGGAGGGGGCCATCGAACAATTGGTTTTGGCCCAGAAGGCGGGAGATGCAAATTTCTACGAGATGTCGTCGATCGACGCTCGTTTGCGTGAAATGAAGCGTCGCCAGATTGATGAACTCAAGGAAAAACGCAATTAAGGTTAAAATCGAAGCTTGACCCATCCGCTGAATGACCATGGAATTCGATCGCGATCTTGATGTTAAGGGCCTTAATTGCCCGCTTCCCATCCTGCGTACCAAGAAGACCCTTGCTGAAATGGAGTCGGGCCAGATTTTGCGCGTTCAAGCCACCGACCCGGGTTCGCTGAAGGATTTCCCCGCCTTTGCCAAGCAGACCGGTAACGAATTGCTGGAACAAAAGGAAGAAAACCGGGTTTTCGAGTTTTTCCTGAAGCGCAAATAAACACAGCGTTTACCGCGTTTTTCGAAGATAGGCAGGCGCCGGCGGGCGAACCTGCCGCTTGGTGTTTCGAGGGGCTGATCAATTGCCTCGAGGTTCGCGATGCCGACACCCTTGCCTTTGCGATGCAATGCCTGCGCGATGAACCGGCGTGGGTGGTCGTGGCCCTCGACTATGAACTGGGCTACCTACTTGAACCACGTTCAGCCCCGGCGGATTGGGCGCCTGGTCAGACCGTGGTCGCCCGTTTCTGGCGTTTTCAAGAACGTCGGGCATTGTTCGGCGCCGAGGCCGAAGACTGGTTGGCAGGGAAGGTTGCCGGCCAACCGGCCGGTGTTGGCGATATTTGTCCAAGTATCGATGAGACCAGCTACCGGGCAGCGGTCGGGCGCATCAAACAATTCATTTCTGATGGTGACTGCTATCAGGTGAATTTCACCTTCCCCATCGAGTTTTCGTGGTTCGGGTCGCCGTTGGCCCTGTATGCACGCTTGCGCCAACGTCAGCCGGTGCGTTACGGCGGTTTCGTTGGTGACCGGCAGGGTGGCGTGGTTTCCCTTTCTCCGGAATTGTTCCTTGAGCGCCAAGGCGAGCGCCTGCTGACGCGGCCGATGAAGGGCACTGCGGCACGCAGCGAGCCCAGCGACACGTTGCGCGATTCGCTCAAAGACAGGGCGGAAAACCTGATGATTGTCGACCTGCTGCGCAATGACCTCGGTCGCCTGGCCGAGACCGGAAGCGTCAAAGTTGAGCGTTTGTTCGCCATAGAGGCTTATCCGACAGTCTGGCAAATGGTCTCCGAGGTGTCGGCAAGGATTGGCCGGCAGGATTTTTCTTCCGTGCTGCGTGCCCTCTTTCCCTGTGGTTCGATTACCGGGGCGCCGAAAATCCGCGCCATGCAGATCATCGGTGAGTTGGAGCATGTGCCGCGTCACCTGTACACCGGTGCGCTTGGCTGGCTCGCGCCGGACGGGGATTTCCGGCTGAACGTAGCGATCCGGACGCTAGAGCTGGCAAGAGATCATCGAGGAAAAATGGGTGTCGGCAGCGGCGTCGTTGCCGATTCGCAGCCTGGAGGGGAGTGGCGGGAATGCCTGCTCAAGGCCGAATTTATTCGTGCCGGCGACCCGGGTCTGAAGCTGATCGAAACCCTGCGCCGGGAAAACGGGACTTACCCCATGTGGCATGGGCATCTGGAACGGCTACGCCGTTCCGCGGCATGGTTTGGTTTTCCGCTGGATGAGCAGAAGGTGTGCAGCCAACTCGGTCTGCAGCCTTCGAAAGGGATCTGGCGCGTCCGGCTGACGCTGGACAGGGCTGGGGAGGTCGAGATTCAGGCCGTGGAAATGACCGATGCACTGCCATCGGCGCGGCTGGCTGTGCTGGCCGATGCCTGGATCGATAGCAGCGATCCCCTGCGCGGCCACAAGACGACGGCACGTCAGCACTACGATGCGGCCTTGCGGTCATTGCCGGCCGATTCCCCGGTATTTGACGTCATCTTTCTGAATGAACGTGGCGAGCTTGCCGAAGGGGCGCGCAGCAACATTTTCGTCGAGCGCGACGGCGTGCTGTTGACGCCACCGCAGCACAGCGGTGCGTTGCCGGGCGTGTTGCGGGCCGAGTTGCTGGCCAGCGGTCGGGCTCGGGAAGGGGTGCTCCACCCCGCCGACTTGAACGGCGGGTTCTGGCTAGGCAACGCCCTGCGTGGCTTGATTCCGGTACGCTTGCTGTCGACCAAGTAAAAAGGCCAGACATGAAGTCTGGCCCGGATTTCCTGCTCTCCGCCGGCTTGGCGCTTACCGGCGCAGGCGGCGCAGATTGAGACCGAGCACCAGCACCATCGCCGCACCCATGCCATAGACGAAGGCCTTGGCCACGTCGACGTCCTGAACAGCGACCAGCACCGGCTGATCCTTCTCGAGCCGGTAACGGACGGTTGACTGGAAATGCCAAGACGATGCCTTGACCTCGTACAGGTCGTTGGTCTTCTGCCATTTTAGCCAGTTCATGGGCTCCTCGATTTCGCCCACGGTTTCCGCCGGCTCGAGGCTGCTGATTTGCCCCTTGGCCATGGCTTCGGCCAGTTCCCCGTAGCGGATGCCGCAGGTTTCGCGTTTTTCGCCGCAGGAGGCAACCAGACGGAAGTTCGGCTTCCACACTGGATTGGTTTTTTCCCAAGGCCAGGAGTAGATGAACGCTACCGTGCT
>JAGWUW010000016.1 GCA_028868235.1 Betaproteobacteria bacterium
CTGGGCCAACACTTATTCAAAAAGGTATGCTACTTTTACTGTGCTGCCGTTGAGACGGCCAGTTTTCTTAAACGTTAAGTAGGTAACAGGAGGCACTTAGATGAATAAATCCGAGCTGGTCGAAGTTGCTGCAAAAGAAGCTGGTATCACCAAGGCCGCTGCTGACAAGGCGTTGTCTGCCATCATCGGCGCGGTAGTCAAGACCGTAACCAAGGGCGAATCCGTTACGCTCGTGGGTTTCGGGACTTTCAAGTCCGCAAAGCGCGCAGCGCGCACCGGCAAGAATCCGAAAACCGGCGCCACGCTCAAGATTCCCGCTACCACAGTGCCGAAGTTCACCGCAGGTACGGCTTTCAAGGCTTCTGTTGCCGCCAAAAAGACTGCTGCCAAGAAAAAGTAATTCGGCTTTTTTTGAATGCGGGGTTCGCCTGTGGCGGACTCCGCTTTTTAGTTTCCAATGAACGATTCCAATCCTGAAAATCCTCCTGAAGATATTCCCGAAACTCAGCCTGTCTTAACTCCGCAGGTCGATACTCGCCGCCGTTTGCGCGAATTGCTGTCAATTCCCGAACGCGATCGTACTGATGAGCAATGGGATGAAATTATCGAACTGGAAATCCAGCTGGCCCCGGGCAATCGCATCTCCGGCAACGAGCAGCACGGCGGTGGCAACCAAGGCCGCGGTAGCATGCAGCATGGCAAGCCGGGTGGCGGCGGTGGGCAGCAGCAGAAGAAGCATCGTCCGCGCAGCAACAACAACCGTCGACCGCGCCAAAACAAGCCGCAGTCTGGTGGCGGTGGTAATCCTGCCTGATTTGCTTGTATCAATCTCCTGAACCGGCATAATTGCCGACATGCAGCAGTTTGATCTGATCATTGTGGGCGGTGGCTTGGCCGGCGCCAGTCTGGCGCTTGCCTTGCGAGATTCTCGCCTACGTGTGGCGCTGGTGGAAAATCAGCCGCCGCAACGTCCCGAAGGCTGGGACGCGCGTATCTATGCGATAAGTCCTGCCAACAAGGATTTTCTTGGTGCTATCGGTTCTTGGCGCCATCTGGATGAAAGTCGCATTACCCCGATCCGGACGATGGAGATCTTTGGCGACCAAGGGGGGAGGCTTGGCTTTTCGGCTTACGAAACCGGAGTTCCGGAGCTAGGCTGTATCCTTGAGTCATCGCAGATGGCCAGTGAGTTCTGGGAAACCGCCAAGCGACAGGGCAATCTTTCTCTATTTTGCCCAGCTCGCCCGGCTTCCCTCGAATTCCGCCACGATGCGGCGGTTCTTCAGCTGGGCGACGGCAGTGTTCTGGCGGCACCATTGCTGGTTGGCGCCGATGGGCGCGACTCCTGGGTTCGCCAGTCGGCCGGGCTGGCAGCGATCAATACTCCGTACGGCGAGAAGGGGGTGGTGGCTAATTTTGTCACCGAAAAGCCGCATCGCAATTGCGCCTTTCAGTGGTTCCGCGACGATGGCGTGCTGGCTTATCTGCCGATGCCGGAAAACCGGCTTTCTATTGTCTGGTCGGCAGATGATGCCCAGGCTGATGAATTGTGTTCGCTACCGCCGCAACTTTTTTGTGAGCGTGTTGCCGAAGCGGGTGATCATGTTCTGGGTGGGCTGGAGTTGTTGACGCCACCGGTTGCATTCCCTTTGCGCCTGATGCGAGTGCCGCAGACGGTCGCACCCCGTCTGGCATTGCTAGGTGATGCTGCTCATGGCATTCACCCGTTGTCTGGTCACGGTATCAATCTCGGTTTTCAGGATGCCAAGGTATTGGCTGGTCTGCTGGTCGAGGCGCAGCCATGGCAGGATATTGGTGAGGAGCGTTTCCTGCGGCGATATCAGCGTGCTCGCCGCGAAGAGACTGTTTTGATGCAAGCGGCTACCGATAGTTTGCGTCGTTTGTTCAAAGTATCGCCACCCGGGTTGCGCTCGTTGCGCAATCTGGGCATGAATCTGACCAATGGCTTGCCATTCATCAAGAATGCCTTGGTGCGTTATGCACTCGGGGCGCTTTAGGAGAGTTCCATGTTCAAAAAGATATTGTCCCTGACGTTGGCCGTGGCCTGCGCTTCATTTGCCATGGCCGATGAGGCCGATATCCGGAAGGCCATGGAGGCCAGGTTGGGAACCAAGGTGGAGGGGGTAACGAAGTCGGGTTATCTCGGCTTGTACGAGGTCTATGCTGACGGTGCTATTTTCTACACTGACGAAAAAGTATCCGCGATTGTTGTCGGTGGGCAGTTGATCGACGCCAAGAGTATGAAGAATGTTACCGACGAGCGCATGAGAAAACTAACGGCGATTCGTTTTAGTGATCTGCCGCTGGATCGTGCGATCAAGCAGGTGCGCGGGGATGGCAAGCGTGTAATGGCCACCTTTGAAGACCCAAACTGCGGTTATTGCAAGCGCTTGGCCAAGGAAATGTTGAAACTGGATAACGTGACGATCTATACCTTCCTGTTACCTATCCTGTCCGAAGATTCTGTTCGTAAATCGCGCCAGATCTGGTGCTCGGCCGACCGCACCAAAGCCTGGACTGAATGGATGCTTGAGGGCAAGGTGCCAGCAGGCAAGGAAGATTGTGATACTACGGCGGTGACCAAGAATCAGGAATTCGGTCGCAAGCTGAACATCTCGGGTACCCCTACCTTGTTTTTTGGCGATGGCGAGCGTATCCCGGGAGCGGTTCCTTTGGCGCGCATCGAACAGAAGCTGAGTCAGGTTAAGTAAATGAAGTGCTGCCACACTGTTTTTGGCCAGTGTGGTGACAGCCTGCGGGACGTGCTGCAAGGCGGTTGTTGATGGAGCAACAAGCGCTTGGTCGGGTCTTGGGACGGGCTTTTCGTTCTTCGCAAGTGCGGTTGGTACTGTTTTTCCTGCTAACTTGGCTTGCCATTGCTTGCTTGGTGGTTTTTCTCCTGCTAGAAGGGCGCCGCCAGGCCGAGCGTGGTGCCGAGGCTGAAGTGAGTGCAATTTCGGCCATACTTGAGGCGCGCCTGTCTGGCGCCTTTCAGCGAGTTCAGGCGGCGCTCGAGCACCTCGCAATAACTTTGCCGGTGGACGCTTTGGAGTACGCGTTCGTTGAGCATTTTCGCAACGGCGTAGTTCGAGAACTGGGTTTTCATGCCCGGCAATTTCCCGAAGTCGACAGTTTTCGCATTCTGGATGCGGAAGGACAACTGCTCTACGCTTCGAGAGGGCGCCCCGATGGGGGAGATTTTAGCGATCGTAGTTATTTCAAAGCTTTTGACCACGGGGCAGGAAACGGCCTGTTTTTCTCCGAGGTGCAGACGGATAGATTGACTAGCCGTCCGGCGCTTAACGTGGCAGTTCCTGTGCGAACGGAGTCCGGTGGGCTGCGGGCAGTTATTGTCGCCCAGCTTGATCTGGCCTATCTGTCGTCGTGGTTCGAAAGTGTTGGAGTTGGGGGTAACGGCGTTGTTTCCCTGCGCCGTGCCGAGGACGGCAGCGTAATCCTGCGGCGCCCATTTGTGGCTGGCCTGGTCAACCAGCCTCTGACGAATAACGTGCTCCAGAGTCAGCTCGAGGGTGGTGCGCGTTCGGGAACCTTACGCATGTCGGCAGCAGTTGATGGTGTGGAGCGCATGTACGGCTTCCGTCGTCTGGGTGACTATCCGCTGTACGTAACAGCCGGGCGCGCCACCGTCGATTATCTGGCTGAGTGGTGGCATGCTGCCTGGCTGGCGGGTTTGGTTGGCCTGCTACTTTTTCTCGTCATGTTGTTGGTGTTAGTTCGTTTTTTAAGAGAGGTTGGTCAGGAGGCGGCGGCAGGGTGGCGGGTGCGTGAAAGCGAGGCGCGTTATCGCATGCTGGCCGAGAACACCCGTGACGTAATTTGGACGGTCGACATTCCCACGCGTTGCTATACCTATGTCAGCCCCTCCATTAGTGAAATGACAGGCTATTCGCCGGCGGAGGTTGTTGGGCAGCCTTTTGACGCCCGGCTTACGCCTGATTCGGCTGCGCGTCTGGCACGCGAAATCGATCTTGGGTTGCGCCGCATTGCTGCCGGCGATCGCGCGGGGAATGTACTGGTCAGCGAGTTCGATCAAATTTGCAAGGACGGTACGCAGATATCGACCGAGGTGGTGTCCAGCTATCTGCTCGATGAGGATGGGGTGGTGCGAACGATTCTTGGTATTGCCCGCAATATAAGCGAACGCAAAGCTGCAGAGCAGGCACTGCGGGAAAGCAACCGGCAATTGCATGCCCGGATCGAAGAAATCGGTCGCCTTCAGGTGGCCTTGCAGGAATTGGCTGTGCGCGACAGCCTGACAGGCCTGTACAACCGTCGCTATCTTGACGAAACGCTTGATCGCGAGGTCTCGCGAGCCCGACGCGAGGGAAATCCCTTGTCTCTGGTCATGATCGATATCGATTATTTCAAGCGCGTCAACGATACCTACGGTCACCAGGTGGGTGATGAGGTGTTGCGTACGCTAGCGGCAACGCTGTCGACGGATATCCGAGCTGAAGATGTGGCCTGTCGGTATGGCGGGGAGGAATTTCTGATTCTGCTTCCCAATATGCCTCTGGAAACTGCGATCCTACGGGCAGAGGCTTGGCGTGCTGCAGTCGAGCGGTTATCGATCGCCCATGGTAATTTTGAGCTAACTTTTACCATCTCTCTCGGTGTTTCAGCCTATCCCGATCAAGGCAAAACCCCTGACGATCTGACACGCTGCGCCGATCAGGCGCTCTATCAGGCCAAACACGAAGGCCGCAATCGGGTCTCCATGCACTGTGATTGACTTGTAGCCGGATTCTCCGGTCTTGGCAGCTTCTTCAAATCAAGTCATCCACTTTTTACCACGCCGGCATGACGGATGGTGGTGCCTTTTTGACCTTGATCAACTCCTGATAAGTCACTTTAAGTGTCGATTTTCGAGTATTGATTTTTAAGGGAAATTTAATCCAAAAATGATCGTCAAAAGCGCGCGTAAGTCCTTGTTGTGTAAGAAAAAATTCCCGATTTCAGTATTGACGGAGGGGTTTTGTTGTTTTAAAGTGGGTAAACGTGTTGAAAAGTGGGTAAACGGGGAGCGAGACGAGGGATGTTCGAAGGGGCTGCAGCACTCAGTCTGGATGCGAAAGGGCGGCTTGCCATTCCGGCAAGGCATCGCGAAGCCCTGCTCGCCGCCAGCGAAGGCTCGCTCGTCCTGACCGCGCACCCGCATCGCTGCTTGCTGCTTTACCCGTCGCCGGCTTGGCAGCCGATACGCGACCAGATCCTCAAAGCGTCCAGCCTCGATCCGCGCGCTGCGTCGATTAAGCGCGTGCTGGTCGGTAATGCGCGTACCGAGGAGCCGGATTCGGCTGGCCGCATCCTGATTGCTCCGGAGCTGCGCGATTACGCCCAGTTCGAAAAAACCGTTTATCTGGTCGGCATGGGTTCGCATTTCGAAATCTGGAGTGAGGCCGGCTGGAGGCAGCAGAACGACCTGGCGGCGGAGGCTCTCTCGGGCGACATGCCCCCCGGCTTTGGGGATCTGGTGCTGTGACCACGGGCGGCGCCCACGTCACGGTGCTGCTCGATGAGGCGGTAGAGTCCCTGGCGATCAAAGCTGACGGCGTTTACGTCGACGCCACGTTCGGCCGCGGTGGCCACAGTCGCCGCATTCTTTCCCGTCTGAATGAACATGGGCGCCTAGTGGCGCTTGATCGCGATCCGCAGGCTATTGCCGCGGGTGAGGCGATTGGCGATTCCCGTTTTCAGTTGGTGCATCGCGCGTTCGGCGAGCTGGCGGAGGCGGCACGGGAAGCCGGGGTTTCGGGGGTTGATGGAATTTTGTTTGATGTAGGGGTGTCGTCGCCACAAATCGACGACGGGGAGCGCGGCTTCAGCTTTCGCTACGACGCGCCGCTCGACATGCGTATGGATACGACGCAGGGCGAGACGGCGGCTGAGTGGCTGGCGCGGGCCGAGGTGCGGGACATAACGGAGGTCATTAGAAATTATGGCGAAGAACGGTTTGCTTTCCAGATTGCAAAGAAGGTTGTGGCTGCTCGGGTCGAACAACCTATTGTCACAACAGGTCAGTTCGCGGCCCTCGTACGCGAGGCCGTGCGCACCCGTGAACCAGGGCAGGACCCGGCGACGCGCAGCTTTCAAGCTCTACGGATTCATATCAACCAAGAGCTCCGCCAGCTGGAGGTAGCCCTGCCGCAGGCGTTCGACTTGCTTAAGCCGGGTGGCCGTCTGGTGGTGATTTCCTTTCATTCGCTCGAGGACCGCATCGTCAAGAGTTTCATGCGGGCTCAGTCGGCGCCCGATGCCCTGCCCAAGAACCTGCCGTTGCGTGCCGATCAATTGCCGAAGCCGAAGCTGCGTCTGGTGGGCAAGGCGATTAAGCCAGGTGCGCTTGAGATTGAGGCCAATCCGCGGGCGCGTAGTGCAGTCATGCGCGTGGCAGAGAAACTGTGATGCTGCGCTTGAATATGATCCTTCTCCTGATCGTAGTGGTTTGTGCCTTGGGTACAGTGACCTCCCAGCATCGGGCGCGCAAACTCTTTCAGGCATTGGAGGCTGAGCAGGAGCGGGTGCGTCAGCTCGACATTGAGTACGGTCAGTTGCAACTGGAGATGTCGACCTGGGCGAACCATCCGCGTATTGAACAAATCGCTCGTGACCGTTTGCATATGGTAGCCCCCGATGCCCTAGGGCGCGTCGTCCAAGCGCCGGTGACGGCTAGGAAGGGGGGGCGCTGATGGGCGTTCGCCGTCGTCCGCAGCGCGGCCATCGTTTTACCGAGAGTCCGGTGTTGCAACTGGCGTTGCAGGGCTGGCGTTCGCGCATGGTCGGGTTGTTGTTGATGGGGGCTTTCCTGGCCCTGGTGGTGCGCGGCTTCTATTTGCAGGTGATTAATAACGACTTCCTGCAACAAAAGGGCGACTCACGGTATCTGCGCGACATCGAAATTTCCGCTTCGCGCGGCAAGATCGTCGATCGCAATGGCGACATGCTGGCAGTGTCTACGCCAATGAAGACTATCTGGGCGATTCCGAGTGATGCGCGAATCATGACCGGCTCGCAGAAAAGCCAGTTGGCCGATCTGCTTGGCATCAGCGTTCGCGAGCTCGATGGCAAGATCGCCAGCGAAAAGACTTTTACCTTCATCAAGCGCCAGGTTTCGCCGGAAACGGCCGATCGCATCGCTGCGTTGAAATTTCCCGGGGTGCATGAGGAGCGCGAATATCGCCGCTTTTATCCGACCGGCGACATGACGGCACATATCGTCGGCTTTACTGGTGTTGACGACAAGGGACTGGAGGGTGTCGAGCTGGCTTTCCAGAACAGCCTGCTCGGTCGTCCTGGTAGCCGTACGGTGATTCGCGACCGGCGCGGCAATATTGTCGAGGATGTTGGTGCCACTAGACCGCCCCAAGATGGCAGGGATGTACGCTTGGCACTGGATTCAAAAATACAGTACCTAGCCTACAGCCAGTTGAAAGATGCGGTCGAGAAGCATAGCGCTAAGGCGGGTGGGGTGGTGGTCATCGATGCCCGCAATGGAGAAATCTTGGCGCTGGCCAACTGGCCAACCTACAACCCGAACAACCGGGAGCGTTTGTCCGGCGCCCAATTACGCAACCGGGCAATCACCGATACCTACGAGCCGGGTTCGGTGATGAAGCCTTTTACAGCGGCTTTAGCGCTCGAAAAAGGCAAGGTCCGTTTCGATACCGTGATCAACTGCGCTCCGGGCAAAATGAGCATTGGTCCAGCCACTATTTCGGATGCTCATCCGCATGGCGCCCTGACCGTGGCCCAGGTTATCCAGAAATCCTCGAACGTTGGAACCGCCAAAATTGCACTGGGTTTTTCTCCCAAAGAAATGTGGGAGATGTTCGACAGCGTGGGCTTCGGCCAAGCACCGAATCTCGGTTTTCCGGGGGAGGTACATGGTCGCTTGCGGCCGTGGCAAAACTGGCGTCCGATTGAGCAGGCAACCATGTCCTATGGTCACGGTATTGCCGTCAGTCTGATCCAGATGGCGCGAGCCTATACGGTATTCGCTCGGGATGGTGAATTGATGCCGTTGTCGCTCCTTAAAGTCGACGATACGCCGCCACACGGAACCCGCGTCTTTTCTCCGCAGACGGCGCGCGAACTGCGCGCCATGCTGGAGATGGCCGCGGGGCCGGAGGGTACGGCGCCCAAGGCACGTGTGCCCGGTTACCGTGTCGGGGGCAAGACAGGGACGGCGTACAAGATCGAAGGTGGGGTCTATGCTAAAAAGTATGTGGCTTCCTTTGTCGGTATTGCGCCGATCAGCGAGCCGCGTCTGATTGTCGCGGTAATGATCGACGAACCAAGTGCGGGGGGGCACTTTGGGGGGGATGTTGCCGGGCCGGCTTTCTCTCAGATTATGGGTGGCGCCCTGCGCACCCTAGGTATTCCGCCGGATGCCCCGCTTCAGGTGGCGACGGCTGATGCCGAGAAAGGCAAGTTGTGAGCACGCCACGTGAAATCCTCGATCATTTAGAGGCACAAGGCATTGTGCCGACCGGTGTTGCCGACGATAGCCGTCAGGTTCGTCCGGGGGATCTGTTCGTGGCCTATCCCGGCGATCTGGCCGATGGGCGTCGTTATATTGCCGATGCACTAGCTAGCGGGGCGGTCGCGGTGGTCTGGCAGCCGGGTGATGATTTTGTCTGGAAAGCCGAGTGGGCCGTGCCAAATCTGTCGCATGTCGCGCTGCGTCCGCTGGCCGGGCCGCTGGCACATACGGTGTATGGCCATCCGAGCGAAGCTATGTCGCTGATCGCCATTACCGGAACCAATGGCAAGACGACGATCAGCCAGTGTTTGGCTCGGGTCTATCCCAAGCTTTGTGCGATTATTGGCACGCTCGGTGCCGGTTTTCCCGGTGCGATGACCGAAACGGGTTTCACCACACCAGAAGCGACGACACTAATGCGTTATCTGGCCGAATTCCGAGCTCAGGATGCTGCCGCTTGTGCCTTGGAGGCCAGTTCGATCGGCATCGAGGAGGGGCGCATGAACGGTGCCCGTGTCGATGTCGCTGTGTTCACCAATTTCACCCGCGATCATCTGGACTATCACGGTACGATGGAGGCCTATGCCGACGCCAAGGAAAAACTCTTCCATTGGCCGCGCCTGCGCACGGCTATCGTCAATCTGGATGACGAATTCGGTCTGAAGTTGATGCAAGACACCTCGGCCATGCGTGTTCTTGGCTATTGCATTGGCGAGCCACGCCGTGATTTCCATGCTGTCGTTCGCGCCGAAGGGTTGGTCGATACCCCGTTTGGGCAGCGCTTCAACCTGGTTCTGCCCAATGGCCGAGCCATGGTCGATACTTGCTTGGTCGGTCGCTACAACATTTCCAATCTGCTGGCGATTGCCGCCGTGTTGTTCGACGCCGGCCTGCCGGCGGCTGATGTGGCGCTTCGTCTGTCGGAACTGATGCCGCCGCCGGGGCGGATGGAGCGTGTCGGTGGAGAAGAGGAGCCGCTTGTCGTTATCGACTACGCTCACACGCCGGATGCGCTGGACAACGCCTTGATCGCACTGCGTGACGTGGCGACCGCGCGCAGAGGCCGCCTGTGTGTCGTCTTCGGCTGTGGTGGCGATCGCGATAAGGGCAAGCGCCCGCAAATGGGTGAGGTGGCGGAGCGTCTTGCCGACCGTGTTGTGGTGACAAGCGACAATCCGCGCAGTGAGCGTCCGCAGGACATCATTGACGAAATCGTCGCAGGCATGACGCATGCCGAAACCGAAGTTGATCGCGCCATGGCTATCCGCCAGGCAGTGCTCGATGCCGATGCACAGGATGTGATCCTGCTTGCTGGCAAGGGGCACGAACCGTATCAGGACATGGGCAGTATCCGTTTGCCTTTCTCCGATGTCGAACAGGCCGCAGCGGCTTTGACCCTGCGCCGCAGCAAAAAGGAGGGAGCGGCATGAACTGGCTGCTATCGCAGGTCGCTAACGCTGTGAAGGGGCGCATGATTGGCGCTGATACTGCACTTGAGGGCGTTTCGACGGATACGCGAGCCATTGCCACGGGCACCTTGTTCGTTGCCTTGGCTGGCGAGCGTTTCGATGCACACGACTTCCTAGCTCAGGCGGTTGCCGGCGGCGCCGCTGCCGTGCTGGTGTCGAATGAAAGTCAAGTGCCGGTTGGCACTTCTGCCGTGGTTGTAAACGATACACGCTTGGCTTTGGGTAGTCTGGCCGCGGCCTGGCGCGCTCAATTCAGCCTGCCGGTTATCGCTGTTACCGGCTCCAACGGCAAAACAACAACCAAGGAAATGATCGCCGCCATCCTCAAGGCAGCGTTCGGTGCTGCAGTACTCTCCACTCGGGGCAATCTGAACAACGATGTCGGTTTGCCGCTGACGCTGCTCGGCCTGAGCGCTTCGCATCGTGCTGCGGTCATCGAGATGGGCATGAACCATCCAGGAGAAATCGCTTATCTGGCTCCCATCGGCGCCCCAACCGTCGCCTTGGTGACGAATGCCCAGCGCGCGCATCTCGAAGGCATGGGCGATCTGGACGAAGTGGCGCGCGAGAAGGGCTCCATTTTCAATGGATTGCCGGCCAACGGTGTGGCGGTGATTAATGCCGACGACGCCTACGCCGCCTTCTGGCGCAATATGGCCGGTGGCCGGCAGGTGCGGACTTTTGCCATTGACGGTGCTGCCGATGTGGTTGGCGTTGTGCATTTGCACGGTTTGGAAACCGAAATCGAACTGCAGGCCCCGGAAGGCACCGCTACCGTGAAGCTGCGCATCCCCGGCCGCCACAATGCCCGTAACGCGGTGGCGGCTGCGACCGCCTGCATGGCTGCCGGAGTGCCGCTAGCCGCTGTCGTGGAAGGGCTGGCATCCTTCTCCGGTGTCAAGGGGCGTCTGCAGCGAAGGCTCGGCAAGCTGGGGGCCGAGATCCTTGACGACACCTACAATGCCAACCCGGATTCGGTGCGTGCCGGCATCGACGTATTGGCTTCGACTATCGGTCGCAAGCTGTTGGTGCTCGGCGACATGGGGGAAATTGGCGAAGCCAGCGGCCAGTATCACGATGAGATCGGTGGCTATGCCAAGAGCCAGGGCATCGACCGCCTGTTCGCACTGGGCGATACGTCGCAACTGGCTGTGCGCAATTTCGGTGAGGGCGCCCGACACTTCTGCAACGTCGAGAAGCTGATCGCCGCTGTCGACAAGGAATTGGGCCCCGATACGACGGTATTGGTCAAGGGGTCGCGCTTCATGAAAATGGAACGGGTGGCCGACGCACTGGCAGCACCCGTCGTTCCCGAGGAGAAAAACTGATGCTTCTCGCATTGGCTCAATGGTTCGCCCAGGACGTTCGCTTCTTCAACGTCTTCAACTACATCACGCTGCGTGCTGTGCTGGCGGCGATGACGGCCCTCCTTATCTCGCTGGCCGCCGGGCCGCGCGTCATCCGCTGGCTGGCCGCCAAAAAGATCGGCCAGGCGGTACGCAATGATGGGCCTCAGACCCATCTCGTTAAATCCGGCACGCCGACCATGGGCGGTGTCTTGATCCTGATCGCCATCGGTATCACCACCCTGCTCTGGGGCGACCTGACCAACAAGTATGTTTGGACGGTGCTCATTGTTACGCTCGGTTACGGCATTGTTGGCTGGTATGACGATTGGAAAAAGGTCGTCTATCGTGACCCGAACGGGCTGGCTAGCCGCTGGAAGTTTTTCTGGCAATCGGTACTCGGGATTGGTGCTGCGCTGTTCATCGCCTTCTCGGCGAAGAGTCCGGCCCAGACCGAACTGATCATTCCCTTCATCAAGACTGTGGCCTATCCGCTCGGCGTTATCGGCTTCATCACGCTGACCTATTTTGTCATCGTAGGCACCAGCAATGCGGTGAACCTGACCGACGGCCTGGACGGCTTGGCGATCATGCCGACCGTCATGATCGCCGCCGCCTTCGCGCTGATTGCCTACGTCACCGGACACGCTGTCTACGCCAAGTACCTGCTGATTCCCTACGTGCCGGGGGCGGGCGAGCTGTGTATCTTCCTCGGCGCCATCGCCGGTGCCGGGCTCGGCTTCCTGTGGTTCAACGCTTATCCCGCTGAAGTGTTCATGGGTGACGTCGGTGCGCTGGCGCTCGGCGCGGCACTCGGCACGGTGGCGGTGATCGTCCGCCAGGAAATCGTGCTGCTCATCATGGGCGGTGTCTTCGTCATCGAAACCCTGTCGGTGATGCTGCAAGTCAGCTACTTCAAATACACCAAGAAGAAGTACGGCGAAGGCCGGCGCATCCTGCGCATGGCGCCGCTGCACCACCACTTCGAACAAACCGGCTGGAAGGAGACGCAGGTTGTCGTCCGCTTCTGGATCATCACCATCATGCTCGTGCTGATCGGGCTGTCCACCTTGAAGCTGCGCTAATGGAACTCAAGGGCAAACGCGTTCTGGTTGTCGGACTCGGCGAGTCCGGGTTGGCGATGGCCAAGTGGCTGCATCGCCAGGGCGCGTTCGTCCGCGTTGCCGATTCGCGTACCAATCCGCCCAACGTCGAGGCACTGCAGCGGGTGGCGCCAGGCGCCGAACTGCTCGCCGGGTCGTTCGCCAGCCGGCCGTTCGCCGAGGCAGATCTGGTCGCCCTATCGCCGGGCGTGCCCAAGGCGACGCCGGAAATCGCCGCCGTCGCCGACAAGCTGGTCTCCGAGATCGAACTGTTCGCCGCCGGTGTGCGCGAGCAGGTGCCGGGTTCGCAGATCATCGCCATCACCGGCAGCAACGGCAAAACGACGACCACGGCGCTGACCGCCCACCTGCTTAACGGCGCCGGTGTGCCGGCCATTGCTTGCGGCAACATCTCGCCGTCGGCCCTTGATGCCCTGATGGATGCACAGGATGCCGGAATGCTGCCGGAAGTGTGGGTGGTCGAACTGTCCAGTTTTCAGCTCGAAACGACACATCACCTGAAGGCTGCGGCTGCCACCGTCCTCAACGTGTCGGAAGATCACCTCGACCGTTACGACGGCAGTCTGGCCAACTACGCCGCCGCCAAGTCGCGTGTTTTCCAGGGCAAGGGCGCGATGATCCTCAACCGCGACGACGACTGGTCGATGGGCAACGGCCGCTGCGGCCGCAAGATGATCACCTTTGGCCTCAACCCGGCGCCGCGCGGCGTCGATTACGGTTACGCCGACGGCGCGATCTGGCGCGGCAAGGAAATGCTGGTCGGCCTTGCCGAATTGAAACTGTCCGGCCTGCATAACGCCGCCAATGCGATGGCTGCCCTGGCGCTGTGCGAGGCGGTCGGTGTTGCGCCGGAGCGCCTGATCGCCCCGCTGAAGACATTCGCCGGGTTGCCGCATCGCGTCGAAACTGTGGCAAAAATTGGAGGTGTCCTTTATGTCGACGATTCGAAGGGCACCAATGTCGGCGCCACGCTAGCTGCCATCGAAGGCATGGGCCGCAAGGTCGCCATCATCCTCGGCGGCGACGGCAAGGGGCAAGACTTCTCGCCGCTCAAGCCGGCGCTCGAAAAGCACGGTCGCGCCGTGGCGCTGATCGGCCGCGACGCCGCCGCCATCGGCATGGCCCTCGAAGGTAGCGGCGTGCCGACCCGCATCGTTGGCGACATGGAGGCCGCCGTGCGCTGGCTGGCTGCCCAGGCCGAAGCCGGCGATTGCGTGCTGTTGTCGCCGGCTTGCGCCAGTCTCGACATGTACCGCAACTACGCCCATCGGGCACAGGCCTTTATCGATGCGGTGAAGGGGCTCCAGTCATGATGATCGGTGCTCTCGACGCCCCGCGCCGCCAGGTGGCCGAAATTGACTACGCGTTGTTGTGGAGCGTATTACTGCTGCTGTTCGCTGGCCTGGTCTTCGTCTATTCCGCTTCCATCGCCATTGCCGAAGGAGGGCGCAGCACTGGCCATCAACCGGCCTATTACCTGATCCGCCAAGGCGTCTTCCTGTGCATCGGCATGGTCGCTGCTGCAGTGACTTTCCAGATTCCGCTCAAGTTGTGGCAGCGCTACGCGCCCTACCTGTTCATGGTTGGCGTCGTGCTTCTTGCGCTTGTGCTGATTCCGGGTATTGGCCGCGACGTCAATGGCGCCCGTCGCTGGATTTCGCTCGGTTTTGCCAATCTGCAGCCGTCGGAGCTGATGAAGCTGTTCGCCGTACTGTACGCAGCCGACTACACGGTGCGCAAGATCAACGTTATGCACGACCTGAAGCAGGCGTTCCTACCAATGTTCGGCGCCATGGCCATCGTTGGCATGCTGCTGCTCAAGGAGCCGGATTTCGGTGCCTTCGTGGTGATCATTTCCATCGCCATGGGCATTCTCTTCCTTGGTGGCCTCAGGGCGCGACTGTTTGCCATGCTGATTGTCGGGCTACTCATCGCCTTCACGATCATGATCATTGTCTCGCCCTACCGGCGTGACCGAGTGTTTGGCTTCATGGACCCCTGGGCTGACGCCTATGGTCGCGGCTACCAGTTGTCGCACTCGCTGATCGCCTTCGGTCGCGGCGAACTGTTCGGCGTCGGCCTTGGCGCCAGTGTTGAAAAACTGTTCTACCTGCCGGAAGCACACACCGACTTTCTGCTTGCGGTTATTGCGGAGGAACTGGGTTTCTTCGGTGTGTTGGCCGTCATCGTCCTGTTCGCCGTTCTCGTTCAGCGCGCCTTCGCGATCGGCCGCCAGTGCGTGCAGCTCGACCGCCTCTACCCCGCGCTGGTCGCCATGGGAATGGGCATCTGGTTCGGCGTGCAGTCCTTCATCAACATGGGCGTGAACATGGGCCTGCTGCCGACCAAGGGGCTGACCCTGCCGCTGATGAGCTTCGGGGGTTCCGGTGTGATGGCCAACTGCGTAGCTTTGGCGATTCTTCTGCGCGTTGACTGGGAGAATAGGCAACTCATGCGAGGTGGCAAGCTATGAGCAAGACCATCCTCGTCATGGCGGGTGGTACCGGTGGCCACATCTTCCCGGCACTGGCAGTCGCTCACCAATTGCACGATGCCGGCTGGCGCGTGGTGTGGCTGGGTAATCCGGAAGGCATGGAAGCCACGCTGGTGCCACAGCACGGCTTCGAAATGGTCTGGGTCAAGTTCTCGGCGCTGCGCGGCAAGGGTATCGTCCGCAAGCTGCTGTTGCCGTTAAATCTGCTGCGCGGCTTCTGGCAAGGTTTGCAGGCCATCCGCCAGGTCAGACCCAGCGTCGTGCTCGGCATGGGCGGCTACATCACCTTTCCCGGGGGCATGATGGCGGCTTTGACGGGAGTTCCGCTGGTGCTGCACGAGCAGAACTCGGTGGCCGGGCTGGCCAACCGGGTGCTGGCCGGCGTCGCCGATCGCATTGTGACAGGCTTCCCCGAAGTGCTGAAGAAAGGTGTCTGGCTGGGTAATCCGGTGCGTCCGGAAATCGCCAGAATTGCACCGCCGGCCGAGCGATTCGCCGAACGCAACGGCGCCCTGCGCATCCTGGTTGTCGGTGGTAGCTTGGGCGCCCAGGCACTCAACGAGATGGTGCCCAAGGGTATGGCCCTGCTTGGCGAGTCCGAACAGCCGCAAATCGTCCATCAGGCAGGCGAAAAGCATTTGGAAGCACTGAAAGCCAATTATGCCGCGGTCGGCGTGCAGGCTCATTGCGTGTCTTTCATCGACGACATGGCCGGCGCCTACGAGTGGGCCGATCTTGTCATCTGCCGGGCTGGCGCGCTGACCATTGCCGAACTCACTGCAGCCGGCGTGGCCAGCATCTTGGTACCTTTCCCGCATGCGGTGGATGACCATCAGACCGGCAACGCCAAGTTCCTGGTCAATGTCGGCGGCGCCTTCCTGCTGCCGCAAAGCGAATTGACGCCGGAGTCTATTGCCCTGATCCGCAATTATTCCCGCGGCCAACTGCTGGAAATGGCCGAAAAGGCCCGCAGCCTTGCCAAGCCCGACGCCACCGAAGAAGTGGCCCATATTTGTGCGGAGTGCGCGAAATGAAACACAAGGTCAAGAACATCCACTTCGTCGGTGTCGGCGGCTCGGGCATGAGCGGCATCGCCGAAGTGCTGGCCCACCTCGACTTCACGGTCAGCGGGTCCGACATCGCGGCCAGCGCGACGACCCGCCGCCTTGAAACCGAGGGCGTCAAGGTCATGGTCGGCCATGCCGCCGAGAACATCGTCGGTGCCGACGCGCTGGTGGTATCCACCGCCGTCAAGGCCGACAACCCGGAAGTGGTCGCCGCCCGTGAGAAGAAAATCCCGGTCGTGCCGCGCGCCCAGATGCTGGCCGAGCTGATGCGCCTGAAGAGTGGCATCGCCATCGCCGGCACGCACGGCAAGACGACGACGACCAGCCTGGTCACCAGCATCCTGGCCGAGGGCGGTATCGACCCGACCTTCGTCATCGGTGGCCGGCTGAATGCAGCTGGCGCCAACGCCCGTCTGGGCAGCGGCGACTTCCTGGTGGCCGAGGCCGACGAGTCGGACGCTTCCTTCCTGTTCCTGTCGCCGGTCATTTCGGTGGTCACCAACATCGACGCCGACCACATGGAAACCTACGGCCATGACTTCGAGCGCCTGAAGACGGCCTTCGTCGATTTCCTGAACCGTCTGCCCTTCTATGGCGTCGCCGTGGTCTGCGGCGACGACGCCAACGTGCGCGATATCCTGCCGCGGGTGCCCAAGCAGATCATCACCTACGGCTTGTCACCGGAAAACAATTTCTACGCCGAGAACATCCTCGCAGAGGACGGACGCATGCGTTTTGACTGCGTTCGCGTCAATGGCACAACCAGCCGTCTGTCCATCGTTCTCAATACGCCGGGCATGCACAACGTGCTCAACGCCCTGGCCGCCATCGCGGTGGCGACTGAGGTGCAAGTGGCCGACGCGGCGATCATCAAGGCGCTAGCCGAGTTCAAGGGCGTCGGCCGCCGCTTCCAGCGCTACGGCGAAATCGCCTTGCCGGCCGGCGGAAGCTTCACGCTGGTTGATGATTACGGTCATCACCCGGTCGAAATGGCCGCTACGCTGGCCGCCGCCCGTGGCGCCTTCCCGGGGCGCCGTCTGGTGCTGGCATTCCAGCCGCACCGCTACACGCGGACCCGCGACTGTTTCGAGGATTTCGTGAAGGTGTTGAGCACCGTCGATGCACTGTGCCTGGCCGAAATCTACGCCGCCGGCGAAGCGCCCATTGTTGCTGCCGACGGCCGCTCGCTGGCCCGCGCCCTGCGCGTTACCGGCAAGGTGGAGCCGGTGTTTGTCGAGGATATCGCGGCCATGCCGCAAACGATCATGGATGTCGCCCGTGACGGCGACGTGGTGTTGACCATGGGTGCCGGCTC
>JAGWUW010000301.1 GCA_028868235.1 Betaproteobacteria bacterium
GAAGGTAGCCCCAGAATCTGATAGTAGCTTTTCATGCCGGATCCGCCGCAAAAACGCTATGGACACAGAGATACTAAGGCCAGCTCCTGCTCACTCCCACTCGATCGTCGCCGGCGGCTTGCCTGACACGTCGTATACCACCCTGTTCAAACCACGGACTTCGTTGATGATGCGATTCGACACGCGGCCGAGCAGCTCGTATGGCAGGTGCGCCCAGTGCGCGGTCATGAAGTCACTGGTAACCACGGCGCGCAAGGCGACGACGTTTTCGTAGGTACGGCCGTCGCCCATCACGCCAACACTCTTGACCGGCAGGAAGACCGCGAAAGCCTGGCTGGTCAGGTCATACCAGCTCTTGCCGACGTCGGCAGCAGCGCAGGCGCCAGCCGCGACATCGCGCTCGGTAGCGTGGGTAGCGCGTAACTCGTCGATGAAAATCGCATCAGCACGCTGCAGCAGACTAGCCGCTTCGCGCTTTACCTCCCCAAGGATTCGTACGCCCAGGCCGGGACCGGGGAAGGGATGGCGATAGACCATCTCACGCGGCAGGCCGAGGGCGACACCGAGTTCGCGGACCTCATCCTTGAAAAGTTCACGCAATGGCTCGAGCAGCTTGAGATGCATGTCCTCTGGCAGGCCACCGACGTTGTGGTGACTCTTGATGGTGTGGGCGCCCTTCTTGCCTTTGCCGGCTGATTCGATCACATCAGGGTAGATGGTGCCCTGGGCCAGCCATTTGGCGGCAGTCAGCTTCTTGGATTCGGCCTGGAAAACCTCAACGAATTCCTTGCCAATAATTTTGCGTTTTTGCTCCGGGTCGGAAACACCGGCCAGCTTGCCCATGAAATCGTCGACGGCATCGACCCTGATGACCTTGACGCCGAGGTTGCGGGCGAACATGTCCATGACCATGTCGCCTTCGTTCAGGCGCAGCAAGCCGTGGTCGACGAAAACGCAGGTCAGCTGGTCACCGATCGCCTTGTGGATAAGTGCTGCCGCAACGCTCGAGTCAACGCCGCCGGACAGACCGAGGATGACCTCCTCGTCCCCGACCTGACGCTGGATCGCATCGACAGCCTCGGCGATATAGTCACCCATGACCCAGTCGGTACCACAGCCGCAGATACCATGCACGAAACGTTCGAGAATAGCTCTACCTTGCTGGGTATGCGTCACTTCCGGGTGGAACTGGACCGCGTAGAACTTGCGGCTCTCATCCGCCATCGCGGCGATCGGGCAGGAGGCGGTGGAGGCCATCTTGACGAAGCCAGGCGGCAGCTCCATGACCGAATCACCGTGACTCATCCACACCTTGAGCATGCCATGGCCTTCCGGACTGTAGAAGTCAGCGATGTCGTTCAGTAGCGCCGTGTGGCCGTGGGCACGGACCTCTGAGTAGCCGAATTCGCGGGCTTTGCCGGCGGCCTCGGCGGTCATCACTTTACCACCCAGTTGTTGTGCCATAGTCTGCATACCGTAGCAGATACCGAGCACTGGAATGCCCAGGTCGAAAACGACATTCTGCGCGCGCGGCGTGTCGCCCTCGGTCACCGAGCTCGGGCCACCGGAGAGGATGATGCCCTTGGCGCCATAGTTGCGGATGAAATCTTCGGAAACATCGTAGGGATGGATTTCGCAGAAGACCTTGGCTTCGCGCACGCGGCGAGCAATCAGCTGGGTAACCTGGGAACCGAAATCGAGGATGAGGATTTTCTGGTGGGACATTTGCAGGACCTTGAATGAAAAGGGCGGCTCCGTGAGCCGCCCTTCGAAAAACGTAGGCTATCAGTCGAGATGGTAGTTCGGCGCTTCCTTGGTGATCTGGACGTCGTGGACGTGCGACTCGCGGATGCCGGCCGAGGTGATCTCGACGAAACAGGCATGTTCGTGCATGTGGGCAATGGTCGGGCTGCCGAGGTAGCCCATTGAAGAACGCAAGCCACCCATAAGCTGGTGGATCACGGCGAGCACAGAGCCCTTGTAGGGAACGCGGCCTTCGATGCCTTCCGGCACGAATTTGTCGACATTGGCGGTGGCTTCCTGAAAATAGCGGTCCGAGGAACCGGCCTGCATCGCACCGAGCGAACCCATACCGCGATAAGATTTGTAGGAACGGCCCTGAAACAGTTCGACCTCGCCCGGAGCCTCCTCGGTACCGGCAAACAGGCCGCCAAGCATGACGGTATCGGCGCCAGCCGCAATCGCCTTGGCGATATCGCCGGAGTAGCGGATGCCGCCATCGGCGATCATCGGCACGCCAGTACCCTTCAGCGACTCGGAAACGTTCTGGATTGCGGTAATCTGCGGTACACCAACACCAGCCACGATACGCGTGGTGCAGATCGAACCGGGACCAATGCCGACTTTGACTCCGTCGGCACCCATATCAACCAGTGCCCGCGCAGCATCGGCAGTGGCAATATTGCCGCCGATCACTTCGATGTGCGGAAAGTTCTTCTTGACCCAGTTCACCCGGTCGAGCACGCCCTGCGAGTGGCCGTGCGCCGTATCAACAACGATCACGTCAACGCCGGCCTCAGCTAACAATTCAACACGCTCTTCGGTGCCTGCGCCGACGCCGACAGCCGCTCCGGCACGCAGGCGACCGGTGGCATCCTTATTGGCCAGCGGATGTTCGGTGGACTTCAGGATGTCCTTGACGGTAATCAGGCCGCGCAGGTGGAATTCATCGTCGATGACCAGTACGCGTTCCAGGCGGTGGGTACGGATCAGGTCCTTGGCATCCTCGACGCTAGCGCCTTCCTTCACCGTCACCAGGCGCTTGCGCGGCGTCATGATGGCTTTGACCGGCTGGTCGAGGTTGGTTTCAAAACGCAGGTCACGGTTGGTAACGATACCGACCACCTTGCCGCTCTTGTCGATAACCGGCAGGCCGGAAATGCGGTACTGGCGGGTGATTTCGATCACGTCGCGCACCGTCATGGTCGGTGCAACGGTGATCGGATCCTTCAGGATGCCGGATTCGAAACGCTTGACCTTGGCCACTTCGGCCGCCTGGGCCTTGGCTGTCAGGTTTTTGTGGATGATACCGATCCCACCTTCCTGGGCCAGCGCAATGGCAAGACGGCCTTCCGTCACGGTATCCATGGCGGCAGACAGCAGCGGCAGGTTCAGGGTAATGTTGCGGGTCAGCTTGGTCGCCAGGCTGACATCGCGTGGGAGGACTTGAGAATGTGCGGGGACGAGCAGAACATCGTCGAAAGTGAGGGCTTTTTGCAGCAGTCGCATGGCCTTTAATCCAAGGTCACAAAATCGTATTATACAGAAAAGCCAAGGAAACCCAGATGACCTCGAAAACCCTTCTTGTTTGTGCACTTGCCACTGCCCTGTCGAGCCTGGGTATTATTGCCCACGCCGAAACCTTTCAATGGAAGGACAGTAGTGGCCAAACCGTCATTTCCGATACGCCGCCGCCGAGCACCGCCAAGAACCGCCGCTCCATCGGCGGCCAATTGCCGAGCGTAGTAAGCGAAAAAGTTGCCGAAAAGCCGGCCGATGGTGCCGATGGTGCGAAAGCCGCCGCCGCAGCAGCGCCGAAATCGACGGCTGAAAAAGACATAGAGTTCAAGAAGCGCCAGCAGGAAG
>JAGWUW010000302.1 GCA_028868235.1 Betaproteobacteria bacterium
TTCGATAACGCCGGGGTCCGGTGTGACGCGGAAGTGCGTCAGGCGGGGATCGGACGGCGGCTCGTAGCCTTCCAGGATGACCGGGAGCTGCATTTCTTCGGCCGTCGCTTCGACAGCGGCAACAACTTCGAGGTAGTCCTCCAGCTTCTGCGTCGGCGGCATGAAGACGTACAACCTTCCGTCGCGCGGCTCGGCACACATGGCGAGGCGGGTAATCCAGGCAGCCGACTCCTGGAAACCCGGGACGGTATCGGTCGGTTTTTCCCATGGATGCCCCTGGCCGTCCGGCCCGCCCTGGCCGAAGGCCGGTGCCTGTACGCGAATCTGCGTACGGGCGGTTTTCTGGCTGGCCCTCTGCCCCATGGCTGCCGCCATGTACTCGGCGTGGCTGGCCAGCGGGGCCTGCGCCATCTCGGCATCAGGCGGATTGACATAGGGGTAGTCGCTTTTCGCCGTCCACGGCTGCGAATCGAGCGGCAGACGATAACCGAGCGGCGAATCACCGGGAATCAGATAGCACCGCTCCGTACGCAGGAACCAAGGCCCGGTCTGCCACGCGTTGCAGACGTTCTTCATGATCGGCAGCACGTGACCGACGGTATGCGTCATGCCCTGCGTGAACACCCTCATCAGGCGTTCGCGTTCCAACGGATCATCGACCCGCGAGTCGAAGGGATCGACGTTGCCCGGCAGGCGGCGCTCGCGCCACATGTAATAATAGACGTCCTCATAAGCTGGGAAGACATGCTCGGAGGTCACGCCCAGGCGCTCGGCAACACGGCTCAGGAAGTGGCCGGCCTGCTCGACGGTGGCGCCGTAATTCTTGCGCTCGTCGGCATAGAGAGACGGGGCGTTCCAGATCGGCTCGCCGTCCTTGCGCCAAAAGCAGTTCAACGACCAGCGCGGCAACTGCTCGCCGGGATACCACTTGCCCTGGCCGAAGTGCATCAGGCCGTTGGGAGCATATTTCTCGCGCAACCGATGGAACAGTTCGGCCGCATAGAAGCGCTTGGTCGGACCGAGAGCAGCGGTGTTCCATTCGGCACCATCGGGATCATCACTGGCCACGAAGGTCGGTTCGCCGCCCTGGGTCAGGCGAACGTCCATGTCCTGCAGCTTGGTGTCGATGGCGTGACCGAGGTCTTCGATTTCGATCCACTGCTCATCGGTGTAGGGCTTGGTGACGCGCGGCGCCTCCCAAACACGGGTAACCTGCATGTGGTGGGCGAACTTGGTCTCGCACTCATCGATGCCGCCGGTCACTGGAGCCGCCGACGCCGGCTCCGGCGTGCAGGCCAGCGGAATATGGCCCTCCCCGGCGAACAAGCCGGAAGTCGGATCGAGCCCGATCCAGCCAGCACCTGGCAGGTACACTTCGGCCCAGGCGTGCAGGTCGGTGAAATCGGCTTCCGGCCCAGACGGGCCGTCGAGCGATTTGACGTCCGGCGTCAACTGGATCAAGTAGCCGGAAACGAAGCGGGCGGCCAGGCCGAGATGGCGCAGAATCTGCACCAGCAGCCAGGCCGAGTCGCGACAGGAACCCGTCTTCTTGGTCAGCGTTTCCTCCGGGGTCTGCACCCCCGGCTCCATCCGGATGGTATAGCCAATGTCGCGCTGGACCCGGGCATTCAGGGCCACCAGAAAATCAACACTGCGTTTCTTCTCCAACGAAATGCCGGCCACGTACTTGTCGAACAGCTGGCCGCCGACCATTTTGTACAAATAGGGGGTTAGCTCATGACGCTGCCAGTCTTCATACTGAAAAGGAAACTCCTCAGCATATGGCTCCAGGAAGAAATCGAAAGGATTGATAACCGACATCTCGGCCACCAGATCAACCTCGAAGCGGAATTCGCGAGTCTTGTCCGGGAAAACCAGGCGGGCCAGATAATTGCCCTGTGGATCCTGCTGCCAGTTGATGAAGTGGGTTTCCGGCGTAACCTTCAACGAGTAGGACAGGATGCGCGTCCGGGAATGCGGACAGGGCCGCAGGCGGATGATCTGCGGACCGAGATTGACCAGGCGGTCGTAGGAATAATGCGTGACATGGTTCAGGGCGACGTGAATAGACACGGGTTAGCTCCGGACAAAAGGACTGTCTGGCTAAAAGCAAAAGACGAACCAGCCACGAATGCGGTGCGATTTAACGAAAAGGGGATATTTTCACGCACTTCATGAAAGCCAGTAGTCCCATGGGAGCACCAATATGGGGCAAGTCCCTCTCCGCCATAAAATATGGTGCGGCGCGTTTCATGGCAGCTTGCCTCCTAGGCGCGCCTATCAACCAAACTAATTTTGCTGCAGTGCACAATTTTTGACGCCAGTGCTCTATACTGTGTCCCGAACACGTCCATTACCCATTTTTCAGGAGACAGTCATGTCCATCAACACCGAACAGTTCACCGCCGCCAACAAGGCAACCGTCGACTCCCTGCTGGCCGTCGCCAACACTGCCCTTGCCTCCGCCGAACGTATCGCCGCACTGAACCTGAACACCGCCCGTAGCGCTCTGGAAGACACCGCCTCCGGCGTCCAGTCCGTTCTGGCAGCCAAGGACCCGCAAGCTGCATTCGCCGCTCAGAAGTCGCTCGCCCAGCCGGCTGTCGACAAGGCTGTCGCCTACGGCAAATCGGTCTATGAAATCACTAGCCAGACCCAACAGGAACTGGCCAAGATGGTCGAAGCCCAATTTGGCGAATTCCAGAAGTCCGTGTCCGGTCTGGTCGACATGGCTGCCAAGTCGGCCCCGGCTGGTTCCGAAGGCGCCGTTGCTGCGATCCAGAGCGCCATCGCTGCCGCCAACTCGGCTTTCGGAAACATGAACGCCATCGCCAAGCAGTTTGCCGATGCCGCTCAAGCCAACATCGCCGCTGTGACCAAGCAAGTTCGCTAAATCGCCGGCATAAGGCAAAATGCGAGGCCCTGCGAAGTTCGCAGGGCCTTTTTTACTGGCATAACAACAAACTATCGCGACACATGGAGAAGCGCATGTCTGACAAGGACATCGACCAACAAGCCGAACGCATGCTGGAAGCGGCCCTCGGCGGCATGACGCCACACCAGGCGCTACTCGAATCGTCCCGTGCCGAAAGTGCCGACATCGAAGCCCGTGCCGCCGCCATAGCAAAGAACCGCCAACGCGCCATGAAGCTGCTGGAAGCCCTCGAAAAATCGATGGATTGACCGGCTTCGGTCAGAAAGGCGGCGACTCATCTTCGTCACCAGCCCTCGTTTTCAGGAAACGTCGGCATGCCATGCGCAAAAAATCCATCTGCTGGCGAAAATTTCGACATCCTCGACATATCGCCAGATGCACTTCAAGCTGCAATCGCTCACCAGCGCTTAGCTGCCGATCATGGGCCTCGAACATGATCCGCGTTGCTTCCTTGCAGGTCAGCATGGCCTCTCTCCCGGAGCAAACCAACTGGTCTCCAAGCAACGACGCAAGCCGTTGCGTGCACGATGCAGGATGACGTTGCAATTGCTGATCGTGATGCTCAGCTCGCGACACACTTCGTCCGTTTCGAATTCGAGAAATTCGCGCATCATGAAAACGCGGGCTGTCTTCTCCGGCAGGTGATTGAGGT
>JAGWUW010000303.1 GCA_028868235.1 Betaproteobacteria bacterium
CTTTCATGGAAAGGCTGGTCGAGCGAGGCATACATGTGAACAAGATTGTGGTGGCGAGCGCCAACAAGGCTGCTCGCATCATCTGGGCTATGTTAGCACAGAATACATCGTTTCAGCCGAACGCCGCCTGAGGCAAGAGGCTGATTGACTTGCGAGGAGAAAGCGATGGTACCGTGCATCTGATAGGATGCGCAGCCTGATGGTTCCAGTAGATTGATCGCTGCTTGCCTCTGGTGCAAAACGGACAACGCAGAGATCACAGCATCTGGTCGTCTTGTAAGGAACGCGTCCCAGCGGCTCCCATTGTGGCTCGGGCATCGTCGCCCATTAGCAAGCCGGATACGCTGAAGCAGGGTCTATCGGGACTGTCGTTTCTTCTTGCAAACCGGAGGCGAACCATACACTGGAACCAGATCACTATTCGTTTTCCTCGGACTGTTCCGGCGGCAATTTCTGCCACTGTGGCGGAGAAGTTTTTCTAAAATCGTCAACCGCCTGACCATCCTGCGCATGAGGTTCTGTCGCAAACTTTCTGTTCATGTGATGGCATCATAGCTGTCGGCTGATTTCCACATTGCCGACCGAGCTTTGCGAAGATGATTGATTTCAAAGGCAGCCATTATCCGAAGGACGTGGTCCTATTTGCGGTATTCTTCTACGTCCGATATGCTGTCTCTTACCGTGATCTGGAGGAGATCATGGCCGAGCGCGGCATTGCCGTCGACCACGCGACGCTCAACAGATGGGTAGTGAAATATTCACCCCTGATCGCCTGTGAGGCCCATCGCCGTAAATCCAAGGGGAGCCGCTCCTGGCGGATGGATGAGACCTACATCAGGGTCAAAGGTAAGTGGGTCTATCTCTACAGAGCGGTCGACAAGCACGGCAAAACCCTTGATTTCATGCTGTCCGAGCACCGCAACGAAGACGCAGCCAGTACCTTCTTTGCTCGCACCATTGGCAATAATGGCTGGCCTGAGAAAGTTGTCATCGACAAGAGCGGCGCAAATCTTGCCGGATTGCAAAACATGAACTGGTTGCTGTTGATACATGGCTGGTTCTGGCTGATCGAGATCTGCCAGATCAAATATCTCAACAACATCGTCGAGCAGGATCACCGGTTTATCAAGAAGATCACGGGTTGATGAAAGGCTTCAAATCCTTCCGGCCTGCCTCGGCGACGCTGGATGGGATCGAAGTCGCTCACATGGTCCGCAAGCAGCAATTCTCAACCGCAGGCCAATCCGCCTTTCAGCAATTCGCTGCACTCGCAGCATAACTGCGACCAGCGATAGGCGTGCCTGCGGCTTCCGCAAAAATTTGCGACAGAACCGTGTAACCGGGGCAGATTTGTTGGCGAGGATTTGGGTTCGTTTCTTTGGATTTGTGCATAAGAGAGTTTATCTGACTGGAAATGGCGTTGATGGGATTCACGAGGTAGGGCAAATCATGATTCCCTTGGCGTCATGTCGAAGAAGCAACTGCCCTCTGCGGAACATGCCGATACGCTTTCGCTGAAAGCGCTGCGTGAGCTCGTCACGGGCCTTGTGGAGAAGGCGGAGCGGGCTGAGAGAAGGCTTGAACGGCTGGAGGCCGAGAACGCGGCGCTTCGCCTGGAGAACGAGGAACTGCGTCTCGACAATATCCGCCTGAAGGTCGAGAACCAGTTGCTGCGCGACGAGATCGCGCGGCTGAAGAACCTGCCCCCTCGCCCGCCATTTCGTGCATCCGGCATGGAGAAGGCGACGGATCCGAAGATCGATGACAAGCCGGCCGGCAAGAAGAGGCCGCGCGGGCCCAAGCTGGACGTCAAACGTGTCAACCGCGAGGAAATTCTCAAGGGGAACGTCCCTTTGGGCGCGCGTTTCAAGGGTTACAAGGACTGCTTTGTCCGAGAACTGGTCGTGAAGGCCGAACTCGTGCGCTATCGGCGTGAATGCTGGGTGACGGCCGATGGCAAGACGATCATTGCCCCTCTGCCGCAAGGTGTTTCCGGCGGTTATGGCCCGAACGTCAGACGCTTCTGCCTGATGCTGCATGCTCAAGGTCAGGTGACGACGGAGCGGCTGGCGACCTTGCTCAACGATGTCGGCGTAGCAATTTCCAAGCGGCAGGTCGTGCGGTTGCTGACGAGCGGGCTGGATGGGTTCGTGGCCGAGGATGCGGCCGTCCTACATGCCGGTCTGGTGTCGTCGCCATACGTCACGGTCGATGACACCGGCGCGCGCCACGGCGCCGGCAATTTCCACACGACGCAGATAGGCGGTGAACATTTTTCGGCATTTCGCACGACACCGTCCAAATCGCGGCTGAACTTCCTGTCGATCCTGCGTGGCAATTATTGCGATTATGTCCTGAACCAGACCGCGTTCGACTATCTGCAGGATCGGCATGGTGTGGATCCAGCCGTCATCGCCAGGCTGCAGACACGGCAACCGCTGCATTTTGCCAATCAGGTTCCGTTCCTGGAGCATCTGGCTGCCAGGGGTATCGATATTTTCGACAAGCAGATCGTGCGCCTTCTGGCAGAAGCCGCAACCTTTGGCGCCATCCGCCACCACGGCCTCCTGGGCGACACCGTGATCGTCTCGGATGATGCCGGCCAATTCCGGGTCGCAAACCACGCGCTGTGCTGGATCCATGCCGAGCGGCTCATGCAAAAACTGATGCCGGCCAAGCCGCGCGAGGTTCGGGCACTTGCATTTGTGCGTGACCTCGTCTGGCGCTTCTACAAGTTGCTCAAGGCCTGGAAGCAGAACCCATCGCCACAAACCGCAATAGGATTGCGACGACGCTTCGAGCGCATCTTCACGCTCCGCACCGGTTATCCCGATCTCGACAAGCTGCTCTTGCGCCTTTACCGGCGAGAGCACGAACTGCTCAAGGTGCTCGAACGCCCCGATATCCCGCTCCACACCAACGCCTCGGAAAACGACCTGCGCAGCTTCGTCACCAAGCGCAAGATCTCCGGCGGAACCATGAGCCGCGACGGCCGTGTCGCGCGCGACACCATGCTCGGCCTATTGAAGAGCTGCAGGAAGCTCAACCTGTCCTTCTGGCATTATCTCGGCGACCGGCTCGGGATTGCCGGTGAACCCGTTCCGCAGCTTGCAGGCCTCGTCGCCGCCAGAGCCTGACGGGTTTCTATTTGCGGCCAGGCTTCGCAAACGGCACGACGTCGCCCTGCTTTGACACAACCCCATCCAGCTGATGCCGGCCCGTCAGCGTCAACAGGGACGGCGACACATTCCACTGCCGCTCATCGTCGGCATGAACGCTCACGGTCTTGCGGTTGCGGCGGATGACGATGCCGTGGATGACCACACCATCCGGCCCTTCAAACATCACGGCACTCCCGATCTTGATCTCCTGGAGCGCCGCCGTCGTCTTCTGCTGATGCAGGAATTGCAGCCGTTCAACGACGCGCGCGTTGAGCGCCATCAAGGCGGCGATGTCCAGGCCGTCGATATCGAGCTCGTCCATGGTGTTGTCCTCAGCCTCCAGGGAGAAGAAAGCATGCTTTACGTCCGACCCAAAAACAACCGCACCATCCCCGTTTGCCCAAGGAACCGCCAGTGCCA
>JAGWUW010000304.1 GCA_028868235.1 Betaproteobacteria bacterium
TCTCACCGCCACCGGCACGCGCTACGAAACCTATTTCGCCGGCGCCCAGTTCGTGCACTTCCTGCTCGGCCCGGCCACCGTCGCACTGGCCATTCCGCTGTACATGCAGTTCAAGCGGGTGCGCGCCATGTTGTTCCCCGTACTGGCCGGACTGCTCGCCGGTAGCCTGACGGCTATCGTATCCGCCGTGCTGGTCGGTCGGCTGTTTGGAGCCAGCCAGTCCACCCAACTCTCACTGGCGCCCAAGTCGGTAACAACCCCCATCGCCATGGGTATTTCCGAGCGGATTGGTGGCATCCCCTCACTGACCGCGGTGCTCGTCATTGTTACCGGTATCCTCGGCGCCCTCGGGGCACGCTATGTGTTCGATGCGATGAAATTACGCGACCCGGCAATTCGCGGCTTTGCCATCGGCGTCGCCTCGCATGGTATTGGTACTGCCCGCGCCTTTCAGGTGAATGAACAAAGCGGTGCTTTTGCCGCATTGGCCATGGGGCTGAATGGCGCCTTGACCGCCATACTCGTTCCCGCCGTGGCACGCTGGATCAGCTGAGCAACATACCGGTCCGGCGGCCTGCCCTGGTCGCCAGCACCATGCCCATGCTACATGCTTAGGGTAAGTACCAATGGCCGCCGCGCCTGAGCCGGCAAAGAATCTAAGCATGTTTCCCCATCTCACCACAAAATCACCCAAGCAAACCTGGTTATGGCTGGCGCCCTATGTCGCAATCGGCATTTTTGCGCTCGCCATGCTTATCGTGACCGCGCTTCTGCAATGGCGCGAATTGGATACCGCCCGCTCGGCGCTGGAAGGCGACATGCACTGGGCCGAGCGGACCATCGAATCCCGGCTCCATGCGCACCAAGACTTTCTTAACGAACTGGGGCGGGAGCAGGAATTCAAGCAACTGACCTACGAGTCCTTCCAGGTTCGTGCATCCCGCTATGTAAGCGAGAATCCCGAAATCCAGGCCATCATCTGGGTGGATACCGACGGCAAGGTGGAATGGGTGGCACCCAACGAGGCAACCGCCACCTTCGTCGGCGAACAGTTGGAAGGAATTCGGCAAAGCGCCCTGCAGGAAGCGCTGCGTATCCGCCGTGAACTGGTGTCGCCGGATTACCGCGACGCAAACCAGCGCCCGGCCCACGACATCATTCTGCCTGTCCAGCGTGGCAGTGCCGACATCGGGGCTTTCATAGCCCTGCAGTCGCTGGAAGGCCTGCTACGCGCCACCCTGCCGGCCGTATTCACCGCCCGCTACAGCCTGACTGTGGTCAGTGCCGACAACCGCGAGGTACTCAGCAACTCGTCTATCAAGCCGACCGATCGCCAGCTCTCCGGCGTCATCAATCTGGAACTGCCGAACAACCGCCTCGGCCTGAATATCGTCGCCTATCGCAGCGGTGGCGCCTGGCTACCGTTCGTCCCGGCAGCACTGATCATTACATTGACCCTGATCGCCACAGTGACCCTAATCCAGTTGCGGCGCCATGCCAGGCATCGCGCCGAAACGGAAGAGGAGTTACGCGCCGCCTACGCTTTCCGCCAGGCGATGTCCAACTCAATGGTCACAGGCCTGCGCGCTATCGACCTCGAAGGCCGGATCACCTTCGTAAATGCCGCTTTCTGCCGAATGACCGGGTTCGAAGAAAGCGAACTGGTCGGCGTCAAGCCGCCCTACCCTTACTGGCCGCCGGAAGAATTCGACAAACTCCAGTACAACATCCATACAGCCCTGGCCGGCAAGGCGCCACCCAGCGGTTTTGAAATGCGCATCATGCGCAAGAATGGAGAACGCTTCGATGTCCGGCTCTATTTTTCGCCGCTGATTGGCACCAACGGCGTGCAAATCGGCTGGATGGCGTCGATGAACGACATCACCGAACCGAAACGGGTGCGCGTCGAACTGGAACGCGCTCACGAACGCTTCGTCACCGTCATCGACGGCCTCGACTCGGCTGTACACGTTGCCGACGCACAGAGTGGCGAAATCCTCTTTGCCAACCGCGCCTTCCAGAATATCTATGGCTTCGATGCCGTCGGTCGCGACACAGAACTGGTTACCGCCCCCTGTCGGCCAGCCCCGGATGCCTACTTCCGCGACCCACAGCAGGTTGTTGGCGACGAACTGCCTTGCGAAATCTATGATGGCGAAATCCAGCACGCCCTGTCCGGCCACTGGTACCACCTGCACGAGCGTGCCATCCGTTGGGTCGACGGCCGCACCGTTCGTGTCCAGGTTGCGGCCGACATCACCGACCGCAAGCACATCGACGAAGTCAATCTGCAGCAGCAAAAGCGCCTCGAGCAAACTTCGCGGCTGATTACCATGGGCGAAATGGCGTCGTCGCTAGCCCACGAACTAAATCAACCACTCTCCGCCATCGCCAATTACTGCGCCGGCTGCGTCAAGCGCATGCAGGCCGGCAACTACAAGCTGGACGATCTGCTGATCGCCATGCAGAAAGCCTCGACTCAGGCCGAACGGGCTGGCAAAATCATTCGCCGCATGCGCGACATGGTCAAGAAAGGTGATCCCAACCGACAACCCATCGCCCTATCCGAACTGATCGATGAAGCACGGGCCTTCGCCGACATCGAGGCCCAGCGCACCGGGACGCAGATCATCGTCGACCTACCGGAAAACTTGCCACGTATCGTCGTGGACCGCATCATGATCGAGCAAGTGCTGCTCAACCTGGTGAAAAACGGTATCGAAGCGATGGGTGACGTCCCGGTCGAACGGCGTCAGTTAACGCTACAAGCAGGCCTGCTCGATGAGAGAATGCTGGAAGTGACGGTCGCTGACCACGGTCACGGCTTGGCAGTCGAAGACGCAGAGAAGATATTTGCGCCCTTCTACACCACCAAGCCGGAAGGCATGGGCATCGGCCTGGCCATCTGCCGCTCGATCATCGAGTTTCATCAGGGGCGACTGTGGGTAAGCCCACGGCGCGAGGGCGGTACAGAATTTCATTTCACTGTACCGATCGAGGAAAACAACGGGGATAGCCATGAGTGAACTGACGCAAACCATCCATGTCGTCGACGACGACGAGGCTATGCGCGACTCGATGACCTGGTTGCTCGAAGGGGAAGGCTATCGGGTAGCCTGTTTCGATTCGGCCGAGATCTTTCTCAAAGCCTACCGTAGCGACATGCGCGGCTGCTTGGTGCTAGACGTTCGTATGCCAGAAATGAGCGGTCTGGAACTGCAGGAAAAACTAGACAGCCTAGGCTCGCAATTGCCGGTCATTTTCGTCACCGGCCATGGCGACGTGCCGATGGCGGTCAGCGCCCTGCAGCGCGGCGCCTGTGACTTCATCGAAAAACCCTTCCACAACGAAGACCTGCTGTCGCGCATCGTCCGCGCCCTGGAACTCGACAGCCAGATCATGGCCCGCCGCCAGCGCGATGGCGCCATTTCGCATCGCCTGGAACAACTGACCCAGCGCGAACGCGAAGTGATGGACCTCGTCGTCGCCGGCAAGCTGAACAAGCAGATCGCCGATACGCTGAACATCAGCATGAAAACCGTCGAAGCGCA
>JAGWUW010000305.1 GCA_028868235.1 Betaproteobacteria bacterium
AGGTCGGTCAGCCCTTCGAGGATGGGCACGCCAGCCCGGGTTAGTTGTTCGAGATGGAAGCAGAAATTGATCAGTTCCGGGCGCGGCACGCTACGAGCGCCGAACAAGGCTCGTTGCTGGACCGGGTTACCGGTCACCAAGTCGAGATTCATGCGCTTGAGGCGCATCTCGAGGTCGATCAGGTTGATAGCATCGAGGCGTCCATACGTCATTCGGCCTTCTGCACTGACCGCCTTGTAGTCGAAAACCATGGTACACCTACATCCGGTCGGTCAGGTCGACGACGCGGGCCAATTCCTCCAGCGAGGTCGCGCCGTCCAGAACGCGGTTCAGGCCGTCGTCGGCCAGCGTGGTGAAGCCCTGAAGCAGGGCGCGGCTGCGGATTTCATGCATAGTCGCCCGGCGGGCGATTAATTCATCGATGCCGGCATCAATGCGCAACAGTTCCATGATCGCGATCCGACCGCGGTAACCCTGGAAGTCGCACAACTCGCAGCCGGTCGGTCGGAAGAGCACAGGGTGTGGGCCTTCGCCGAGTGGGCCGAGTAGGCGGATTTCGTGCGGTTCGGCGTGATAGGGTGTCTTGCAGTGCTCACACAGACGACGAATCAGGCGCTGGGCTATGATGCCGATGATGTTGCCGGCCATGATGTCGGGCAGCACCCCGATGTCGAGCAGGCGCGGTACAGCGCCGATGGCCGAGTTGGTGTGCAGGGTCGTATATACCTGATGGCCGGTCATCGCCGCGCGGAAAGCCATTTCGGCCGTTTCGGCATCGCGTACCTCACCGACCAGAATGACATCCGGATCCTGGCGCATCATCGAACGGATACCGTTGGCGAAATCGAGCTTCGCCGCTTCGGCTACCGAGGTCTGGCGGACCATGGCCATCGGGTATTCGACAGGATCTTCGAGGGTCATGATGTGGATGCCCTCGGCGTTGATGTGGTTCAGCACCGAATATAGCGTCGTCGTTTTCCCGCTGCCTGTGGGGCCGGTGACCAGGATGATGCCCTCCGGTCGGGAGATCATCAGTTTCAGCTGGTGCAAATGTTCTTCGGCGAGTCCCAGTTCCTCCAGCGGCACAATGCCCTTCTGGCGATCGAGGATACGCAACACGATGTTTTCGCCGTGAATGGTCGGCTGGCTGGCTACGCGGAAATCGATCGGCCGTCCGGACACCGTCAGGCCGATGCGACCATCCTGCGGGGCGCGCATTTCAGCGATATTCATGCCGGACAGCACCTTGATGCGCACGGTCATCGCCGGCCAGTAGGATTTGTGCAGGGCTCGGATCTGGCGCAACATGCCATCTATGCGGTAGCGGATACGCAGGAAGTTGGCTTCCGGCTCGAAGTGAATGTCCGAAGCCTCGCGCTTGACGGCATCGGTCAGGATCGAGTCGATCAGGCGGACGACAGGTTGGCTGTATTCGTTGTCGGCGGCCGACAGGCTGTGCCAGTCAATCTCGCCGGTCTCGATCTCGTGCAGGATACCGTCGATCGACAGTTCGTGGCCATAGTACTGGTCGATGGCGTGGTCGATCTCGGATTCACCGGCGAGCAGCGTTTCGATCTCGGTGCCTTCCTCAAGTTGAGCGCGTACCCGGTCGAGACCAACGATGTCATTGATGTCCGAAATGGCCAGCGCCAGCCGGCGGTTCTGCTGGTCGTAGTCAAGCGGCAGCAGATGATGGCGCTTGGCCAAATCGCGCGGCACCAACTTGAGCGCTTGTGGGTCGACAACGGCATTACGCAGATCGATGCTCTGCTTGCCCAGGCTTTCGGAGAGCGCTTGGCGCAGTGTGGCCTCGGTGACAAAACCGAGTGACACCAGCAATTTGCCGATCGGCTGGTTTAGCTTCATCTGCTCGAGCAACGCAATGCGTAACTGATCTTCCGAGAGGATGCCTTCGGAGATCAGGATTTGGCCAAGCGGGCGGCGCTGGAGGGTTGATGTACTCATACTCGTTCAGCGGGTGTGGTCGGCCGACGACAATTCGTCGAGGCGTTTCTCGACCTTTGTGTGATCGAATGCCGCCGGCCGGCTTGCAGCAGCCTCTAGTGCCAAGCGGTAATGCTGGGCGGCCAGGTGCGGCTGGCGCAAGTGATCAAGGCTGACCGCCAGATTGAACAGGTAATCCGGATTGTCGCCTTCGGCAGCGACGGCGTTGAAATAGACCTGTTGGGCCTCCGACCAGCGGTTCTGCCGGGAATACAGGTTGCCTAAAGCAAAATTGAGGGCAGCTGATTCGGGCTGAACGGAGAGCAGGCTTTTCAGGCGGCTCTCCGTGCGTTGTGGATTCGCCTCCGCGGCGCTGCCGCTGAGGGCGGCTGCCTGTGTAGCCGGGTCGCTCGGGTTGGCGATCCAGGCGCGCTGGCGCAGTGCTTCGGCATCGGTCGGATGCCCTTGGCGTTGCGCGATGGCGGCCAGAGCCAGCAAGGCATCGGTATTGTTTGGATCACGCTGCAAGACCTGTTCGAAGTCTTGGCGAGCCAATTCGATGTCGCCGCTTTGCAGTTTACGCTGACCGCGCGATAAGCCAGGGTCTGCCTCGGGGCGAGTGCGGGTCAGCCGAATGGCATTGGGAGCTTCGGGGGCGGCTAACACCGGACGTGTCGGGGCTTCTTCACGGCGTGGCCTAAGGAGCCCTGCTTCCTCGCTACGGGTTGAATAAGCTGCTACAGGTGTAACAGGAGCGGCTGTGCCAGGGGGGGGCTGCTGCGGTGCCGAAATGGGGGGGGCTGGCGTATTACTCGCCAGCGAGCTGCGACTCATGGCGTTCAGCTGGTACCAAACGTAGCCGCCAATTCCGATGCCGGCAATACCCAAGGTGCCGAGGGCTAGCCAGAGCGATAGGCGGGATGGTTGGTTCGAAACGTTTGGTTGCTTGGCGGCAAAGGCATTGCGCACACTGTCTCGAGTGGTTTGCTCGGCAGGCTGTTGTACTGGCGGTGCTTTAGCCTGGAGCTGGGTGCTCGCAGTTGGGGTCTGGGATAGCGGGATGTTGGCCAGGTCGGCATCGACGGCTTCGATATGGGTCGCTAGGTCCGGTAAGGGATTCGCCGTAGTACCTGTTATTTCAGCGTTGATTGGCTCCAGGCTGAGTGCAGGCTCTACCTGCGATGTCGGTGCAATGCCAAACTGGGCCCGGGCAGCCTCCTGTTTGGCGGTCTCAGCCCGTTTCAGGGCATCCATCAACAGGCTCATGCTCGGCTCTCAGCGGCTCGGGGCGATGTTGAAGGGCTGGGCTTCGTTCGGCTGGGCGAAGAAGTTGTCATTCGGCAGGTAGCCCTTCAGTGCGGCATAGTCTCCGTCGAGACTGGCATCCTTGATGACGATGGGACGGAGGAGTACCACCAGTTCGGTTTTCCTTCCCAGATTGTTCCGGTTGTTGGCCACTTCGCCTAGGATCGGAATCTGGCCGACGAGCGGCACCCGCTGATTCTGATAATCGATCTTGTCTTCCATCAGGCCACCCAGAACGGCCGTGTTGCCACTGGCAACCCGCATGATCGATTCGATTTCCTTGGTCCGGATGACCGG
>JAGWUW010000306.1 GCA_028868235.1 Betaproteobacteria bacterium
TACAGGCGCAGAAGTCCAGCCCATTCCCGCCGACGCTGCCCGAGTTCCTTCGCCTTTGCCGGGACGCTGCCAACCGCAAGAGCGCGGCGCAGTCGGTGCAAGCACTGAACGCGCCGCCCATCAGCAAGGACGTGGCAGCGCAGCGACTGGCGCAGATCGAGGTGCGTCGAAAGCCTGACCATTCCGGCGGCCTTGACCCGCTGGGCTGGGCGCTCGCCCACAGGGAAGCCTATCTCTCAGGCGTTCGCCTATCGCCGGTGCAGATCAGCTTTGCCTCTGCCGCGCTCGGGGAAACATGGTCCGGGGGCAAGTGCTCGTCGGCGCTACCCGGCGATGTGCGGGCCTAGGCCATGCAGCAATCCGAACTGCACCTGGGGGCCAACTCACCGGCGGGAATGCGAGGCCCGTGCGGTGTTGGGCATGACGAAGGATGGGCGGACGGCGTACTACGCGGACGTCCGGAAGAAGCGCGGGGATGCAGCCACGCGGGATCTGATCGAGGAGGTGAACCGGCAATGGAGCAGCAGGAAACAGTCGCTTTTGTAGTACCTGGGACTCCGGTCGGAAAGGGCCGGCCGCGATTCGCACGGCAAGGCGCATTTGTCCGGACTTTCACGCCGGAGAAAACCGCCAGCTACGAGAACCTGGTCAAAGTCAAAGCCGAGCAGGCCATGGCCGGGCGCCCGATGATCGAAGGCGCCGTCGCTGTGTCGATCTGGCTGTGGGTGACGCCACCAGCCAGCTGGAGCCAGAAGAAGCAGCGGCAGGCCTTGAATCATGAAATCCTGCCGACCTCGAAGCCGGACGTCGACAACGTGATCAAGGGCATCTTCGACGCGATGAACGAGATCGTCTGGAAGGATGACAAGCAGGCGGTCGATGTGTCGATCCGCAAGCGCTACTCGGAGACTGCGCGCGCTTCAGTGGAGGTGCGGGCGCTATGAACTTCCACAAGCAGCGATACCTTCACGACCCAGAAAACGGAATCTACGGCGACTGCATGCGCACCGCTGTGGCCTGCATCATGGATCTTGAACTCGATGATGTTCCTCACTTCCTGGAAGGAAATCCGGCTGGCACAGAATTTAACCGGCGCGTGAATTCATTTTTAGCCTCAAAAGGAAAGCAGATTTTCTCCGTCCCTTTTGCGGCAGATCGCCTAGATATTCTTCTTGATTCTTTGGGGCACCAAAACCCAGACGCGATCTACATGCTGTCTGGAGAAAGTTCTCGAGGTGTAAATCACGTGGTTATTTGCCGCGGAGGCGAGGTCATTCATGACCCCCACCCAAGCAACAGCGGCTTGATCGGCCCGTGCAGCCCGGACGGGTACTACTGGGTCGAGATTTTGACTGACAAACATGAGGTTCCGGCGCTATGAACGCCCCACAGCCGCCGCGTGCAGCGCAAGCGTGGCCTCGATTTGATCGTCATCGACTACATCGGCTTGATGAAGGGCCAGGGCGACAACCGCGTGCAGGAAATCGGCAGCATCAGCCGCGGGCTGAAGGCACTGGCCAAGGAACTCAGCGTGCCGATCTTGGCCCTCGCCCAGCTCAACCGCGGCGTCGAGAGCCGGCCAGACAAGCGCCCGATCATGTCCGACCTGCGCGACAGCGGCGAGATCGAACAGGACGCCGACATCATCGCCATGCTGCACCGGGAAGCGCTCTACACCGAGGCCGCCGAGTGGGCCAACTACGCCGAGCTGATCCTCCGCAAGAACCGAAACGGCCCGCTGGGCGACGTGTCGATGCACTACGACGGCCGGCTGATGACCTTCACACCGTGGCAGGGCGACAGCCCCAGGCATGCCACAGCAGCCAGGAAATACGCATCGAAAGGATTCAGGGAGGAATGACGGAATGCGAACTGTGCAAGAAACAGGGCGGGAACTACGACTTCAGCCGGAACTGCTGCCGGGTGCGCTACCTGCTGAAGGAACCGCGGCGGATGGTTCGGCAGGCCTGGCTCATTCGCTGGACCACGCAGCTCGGCCGAGCGGCAGCGAAGGAAACGGAGGCGGCAGTCATCGCCGCATGGCAGGCGCGCGGAACCACCTCGGCTGGCGCGTCGGCGAGTGGCATGGGAAAGCGAAGCTGAGCGACTTCGACGTGCGCAACATGCGCCTGCACCACGAGACGCTGGGCTGGGGATACCACCGATGCGCCACGCACTGGGGTTGCGGCATCTCGACGGCGCGCGACATCTGCACCTACCGCACGAGGGCCAGCGCATGATCGTGATCGGAATTGACCCCGGCCTGACCGGCGCCATCGCCGCCGAGTGCAGCTCTCGCGGCTTGCTCGACGTGGCCGACCTGCCGACCTGCTCGAACGGCTTGGAGACCGGCCGCATGCTGCGCTGGATCGATCCGCGTGCCCTCTGTCAGTTGCTGCGCGACTGGTCGCAACGCTTCGACTTCGGCCAGGACCACGTTCAAGCGGTGATCGAGCGCCCGATCGCCATGCCGAACCAGCAGATCAGCACCGCGGCCAGCAACTTCGACAGCTTGGGCGTGATCCGCGGCGTCCTGGCCAGCAAAGGCGTCGACGCGCGCCTCATCACGCCCGGCGCATGGAAGCGCTACTACCGCATCGGTACCGACAAGGACGAATCACTGCGTGTGGCGCGAAACCTGTACCCGGCGGCACCGATCAAGCTGAAGAAGCACCACAACCGCGCCGAGGCGATCCTGATCGGCCGTTTTGAACTGAGGACGCAAGCATGAGCAAACCACATCCCCAGGCCGGCCGCGTTGAATCCGTGAAACGGCTCCACGAGCGCAACAACAAGGCGCCACTGCAGTTCGAGGTTCAGCGCGAGGGCCAGCCCTACGTCGACCAGCCGGTATTCGTTAAACCGCGCCCGATCGCCGCGGCCATCGTCGCCATGTTCAACCCGCACTATCGCCTGCAGCCGATCATGGTGGGCGTCGAGCGCTGCCGCCTTCGCTGGGGCTGACGCATGACCGAGATCGAAGCCGAGCAGCTGCTCTACGCCGAGGAAGCTCGCAAGGCTGCACGGGCCACCATCGGCCAGCTGTACGTGCGCCGCGATCCCGTGACCAACTGGCCAGAGATAATCCGTGCCATGCGCGAGCGGTTCGGCTACAGCCTGCGCCGCATCGCCGATGCGCTCGGCGTGGCTCACTCGACGGTCCAGCGATGGGCTGACGGATCTCCCCCGAACTACGAGGACGGCGCCGCGATCTTGAAGCTGCACCAGATGTTGGCCGAGAAAATAGGGGGTATCCGTATTCTGTGATTGACACGCGAAAATCAGGTACGTACGTTGTTCAGGGCCGCTTTGAGCAAAAACAGTTCCCAAAGCGCCGGGTCTAGGCGGCGCTCGCCGCCTTCCCACTGTTGCCAATTGCGAAGCGTGCGGTAGATCAGCGCTGCGGCCGTTGCCTGGGTCAATCCGGCCGCCTCGCGCGCGGCTCGGATTTCGTCTGGATTCGGATTTCGGGCCGGCGACTCTTTCCTCCGGCTGCGATTGGGGTGGCTAGGCATAGCTCCCGACCGCATCTCC